>JBFEWI010000279.1:0-1710 GCA_041546475.1 Sulfurovum sp. | reverse complement strand
TTGTCATCCTGCATCAGTGTTTCAAAAAGCAGCTGGAGTTTTTCAAGGGCTTCATCAGCATTTTTGCCTTTGGCAACCAGTGTAAAGGTATCTCCTTTTTCCAAAGAGAGTGAAAGAAGTGTATTGACACCTTTGGTATCGACACATTTGTTGTTAAAGGACGCCGTGATCTGACAGGAGAATGATTTGGCCAAAGAGGAAAATTGTGCAACGGGCCTTAGATGAAAGCCGTTCTTGGAGGTGACGGTAAGTTGTACAGAGAGAGGTTTGGAAAACGGGTTTTTAAAGAGGAACATCGTTTATTTTGTATCTTTTGAACAGAGAGGTAGAGACATGACTGTAGAAAATGTTAGAGTCATCATCAAGGCTGTATCCATCTGTTCTCCTTTTTTGCACGTTCAATGTATTACTCAAAGTATAGCAAATATTTGTTATACTCAAATTATTAACTATGAGGAACACGCATTGAAATACCTTATTGACTTTATTGAAGCAAAAGATGTAAAGAAGACATTGATCTTTGAACATTTGAAATGCACCAAAGAAGAGGCAGCACTGGTACAGTATGTCTGTAAACGTTATGTCAGAGGTCTGGAAGAGGTCTCCGTACTGGAGATACTGCAGGAGAACTTTTCAGCAGAGGGGTATATCTATCTGAAAAAACTCGGATTGATCAAAAACCTTTTGGACCTGGGGTGGATGATCCAAGTGAGTTTCGGACAGGTCAAGGCGCATGAAGCATCCACACTGGAACTGCTCAGCACTTCCGTAACACCGAGTATCTCTCTGTTGCGCCTGTTGGAAGAGGGGTCATTGGAGATCTTCCTCCCGGAGGTCAAACCTTACACAGACCACCTTGAGTATCTCCAAGACCAGTTTGATATGGTCTCACTGTTACATAAGATCGCTACGTTCAAGCAGGGTTTTGCAGACAATTCACTGAGTATAGGACGACTGAAAAATAAATTGACACTTTTGACAACGCGTATAGAAGAGCGTGTCAAAATGACAGAAACGCCTATCGTGGTCGAAGAGTTCTTTAAAGAAAAAGAACTGGATGAAAAAGAAAAACGGATATTCCTGGCCCTGCTAAAAGAGGAGTACAGCGGAGGAGAGGGACAGTTCAGGGATATGAACACCCTCATAGAGCTCATAAGCTTTGACGAGTATGAGAAGATAAAGAACCGTGCACTGCTTGAAGATGGTGCAAAACTCATCTCTGAGGATATCATTGACTATGAAGAGATACTCAACATGTTCGGTGGGGTCAGCCGCTCTTTTTACTTGCAAGAAGAGGTGATGCAGCGTATCATACATCCTAAAAAAAGCAAAAAGGTCACCAAGCTCAAGCTGGATGCACTGGTACAGGACCAAGAACTTTTCGAGTATCTAAAACCTACCACCACTTTAGACGATGTGGTGCTGCATCCCAAGACAAGAGAGACTTTACAGAATGTTGTTAAACAGGTTGACAAAGAGGTATTTAAAAAGCTCAAAGAGTGGGGTATCAAAGACAAACGTAAAGGCATTGATGCACGTATTATTTTCTACGGTGCTGCGGGTACAGGTAAAACAATGACGGCAATGAGTTTGGCTAAAACACTCAAACGTCCTATACTCTCATTTGACTGTTCCAAGATTCTCTCTATGTATGTAGGGGAAAGTGAAAAGAACGTACGTAAGATATTTGATGACTTTAAAGAGTTAAGT
>JBFEWI010000101.1:0-6338 GCA_041546475.1 Sulfurovum sp. | reverse complement strand
TTTCTGAACTTCAGTCTGAAGTGATGCAGCATCCTTCCAAAGGTATCTTCGGCCTTTTGAAAAAAAATGCAATCATCGTAGCAACATGTAAAAAATATTCTTCAAAGCATGCAAAAAATGAAGTGGAAAAAGAAGCACTTGATGTTCCAACTGTGGAAGAGAGTGTTGCTTCTGAAATTATCGCAACGGTCAAAGAAGAACAAACCACCCTTACTGAACCTGCAATTGAAAAAGATGCTATTGTAGATAGCTTCTTTGAAGTAGATCATCATAAGGATGAAGTGGAAGTATTTGAAGATGATACGGTTGTCTATGATGAGTTGGCACTGATGATAGAAGATCAGCTTAAAGAGCTGCTTTCTCACTCTTGTTTTGATATAGACGTGGTTGAAGTGGATGTCAGAGACAATACAGCACTGATCTTCATCGATGGTGAGGATGCGGCACTGCTTATAGGTAAGGAAGGGTACCGGTATAATGCGCTCTCCTACATGCTGTTCAATTGGCTGCATGCAAAATATGAACTCTTTATAAAGCTGGAGATCGCAGAATTCTTAACAACACAGCAGGAGATGATACGTAACTATATCAAGCCGGTCATTGAACATGTGGAGAAACAGGGGAGAGGTAAAACACGTTTCCTTGATGGTATTTTGGTACAGATAGCACTGGAACAGCTGCGTGAAAGATTCCCCGATAAGTATGTCGCGGTCAAGACAGCCAGAGAAGGTAAAAAATTTATTGTTATAAACGAATTTAACAACAATAAGTCCCATGCATAATACTATCACCGCTATCGCCACTGCACATGGTGTCTCTTCTATCTCTATTATCAGAGTGAGCGGAGATGCTGCACTGGAGATAGCACATAAAATATCTCATTTAGAAAACATCATCCCAAGGCACGCACACCTTACATCTCTTTATAATTTTAACAATGAACTCATAGACCATGCGATCATGATCTACTTTGCTGCACCGCACAGTTTTACAGGTGAAGAGGTCGTAGAGTTTCAGTGTCACGGCGGGATTATCGTTGCACAGGAGATACTGGACACTGTCACTTCTTATGGTGTAAGACTTGCCGAGCCCGGAGAGTTCTCCAAGCGTGCATTTCTCAATGGTAAGATAGACCTGACAGAAGCAGAGGCCATTTCAAAACTGATAGAAGCCAAAAGTGTAGATGCCGCGAAGATCTTGGCCAAGCAGATGAAAGGGGAACTCAAAACCTTTGTGGATGAGAGCAGGGATGCCCTTTTAAGATCTTTGGCTTACTCAGAGGTCATGATCGATTATGCGGAAGAAGACATCCCTGATGACATCATGAACAGCATCTCTACACAACTGGATGCACTCACGGAGCAGATTGAGAAGATTGTTGAAGCGAGTCACAGGCGAAGAGGCTTAATAGAAGGTTTCAAAGTTGCGATCGTAGGAAAACCGAATGTAGGTAAGAGTTCTCTGCTCAATGCTTTGCTCTCGTATGAAAGAGCCATCGTAAGTGATATCGCAGGAACGACAAGAGATACGATCGAAGAGCAGGTACGTATAGGTTCGCATATCATACGGTTGGTCGATACCGCAGGGATACGTGAATCAGAGGATACAATTGAGAAGATAGGGATTGAACGTTCGCTGTCATCCCTGAAGGATGCGGATGTCATTGTCGCACTTTTTGACAGTTCAAGACCCTTTGACGAAGAAGATGCAAAAATTCTTTCTATTCTCGAAGCGGTAGAAGAGAAACATTTGGTGGTTGCTCTGAACAAATCGGATCTCGATAGGGTATTTGACAGTACGAAACTTGAGGCCTATGAGGTACTCGAAGTGAGTGCAAAAAAAGCGTTTGTGAAACTCACAGAAAGGCTTGAACACCTTTTTGACAGTATTGGAGAGGGAGAAGAGCTTATGCTGATCTCATCCAGACAGATCGAAGCTGTCAATAAAGCAAAAACTTCTATCCAAGAGGCGAAAGAACCTTTAATGCAAGGTGAGTTGGAGTTCTTTTCTTACCATTTGCAAGAAGCGGTCAAGTCCATCTCATCGATCTCCAAACCATATGACAATGAAGAGATACTGGACAAAATGTTCGGTGAGTTCTGTTTAGGAAAATAGGATAGAGATGCTTGAATATTTGAAAGGTCTGGAGAATATAGAGCTGTATATGATCTTAGTTTTGTCCGTCTTTACGATCTGGTTCATCTTGAATACGGTCAAGTATTATAAATGTGAAAAAAGAAAAGTAAGACATCTGCATCGATTTGCCAGAGAGGGTGAAGTGGAAGCACAATACTTTTTAGCTGACAGATTCCGTAAAGGCTATGCTGTTAAAAAAAGTTGTAAAAAGGCAGCTTTCTGGTACCAAAAGGCAGCCTTTTCCGGTGATGAGAATGCAAAAAGTTTTCTAGAAAAGATACGTAAGAAGAATCGCTGTTCATAGAGGACAGTAAAGTTAATTGTGTATAATGTCGAAATTATAAATGAAGGTATATAATGTTTAAACTACCCACTATGATCATAATGTCACTGATGGCAATTTCTTTATTTACAGGATGTGTACAGCGAGATATCCATTTTAATCAAAATAGTAATGTTTGGGCTAATTATAGTAGCGCAGATGATGTCAACATGTCTGATGATAATCTCACAGAATCTGAAATGATGATCATGGAAGATGGTGAAGAGAATAAAATGGCACGTATTGAATTCCCTGAATCAGAGTATTACCGTTTGGCTAGAACAGGTAAAGGAACCATCAAAGGGACCATTTATGTGAAGGATTACTATGATAGACGTATATTGGGAGCGAGTACACGACTCTACCTCAATCCGATCACAAGTTATTCTGAGCAGTGGTATGAAGAGAGCTATCTTGGCGGATATAAGATGCAGGAAGCTGACCCTAGACTCTTTAACTATTTAAAATTCACAGCGTCAGACCAAAATGGAAACTTTGCATTTTACGGCGTGCCTTCGGGAAGCTATTATCTGATAGGTACGGTGAAGTGCGGAGAAGAATGCGGGTATGATAGTATGAAAAACATACGCATAGCCACGAAAGTCAGTGTAGCTGGAAATCAGGTCGTGGAACAAGACCTGACCAGAAGCGTAGAGTAACCTTTTTTGCTTATCCTTTCGGATAAGCATCCTCCAATGCTTGGTAGAGGTCATCCGGTGTCACATCTTCATTGGCTTCAAGCACACGTTGCATTACAACGTTATCTTCCTCACCATTCCACATTTTGATATAGGTACCCTCTTTATAGCCGTGGTCCTGCCTGAACTGGTTTAAAATATTTTTGCCTACATAGAGTGTATACAAGGCATCTAGGTTGAGTCCGGACTGTACAGCCACATCTATAAATGCTTCCATGAATTTTTCTGTAGGCTCATCACAGAAAATCGTTCGCATTAAGTGCTCCACTACTTCTATCTGTGCATAATGATCTTTTGAGGTCGGTGTGATCTCCGCACAAAAAGTTTGATAATTAGGTAACTTAGAGATCGCTCTTGACAATGTATCGATACTTCCTAGATTTTTCATCTTGTAGTCTTCGAGTCCCTGTGACATAATGAAATGCCAAATATCTACGGCCTCTATCTTTATGTTCGCATAATCAGGCTGGGCATCTATATTTTTCCAGTGTTTCCATGGGTAAGACTCTATGAGTTCTGCACACTCCAAATAGGTACAACGTTTCCAGTCAATGCGTTTCCCGTTTTTAGTGATACCTTTTTCCCAACCTTCGCCATTGGTCGCATCATTGAGTTGTTGTTGAAGCAGCAGCATCTGTAAAATCTTGTCCATTTATAACCTTTAATTCGTAGTGAAATATTCTACCTTTTTATCACTTATTTAGTACTTTTTGAGTAAAATATGACCCTTATTTCACCCCCTAAAAGGACACTATTTATGTCACAGCCTATTGAAAATTTAGATGAAGTTTTAAAAAACCATAAACTCAGTAAAGAAGAGTACCAGGATATTTTACGTATTTTAGACGGTCGCCACCCTAACATCGTAGAAATAGGTATTTTTTCTGCCATGTGGTCTGAGCACTGTTCCTATAAGTCAAGTACAAAATACCTCAGGGGTTTCCCAACAAAAGCACCATGGGTCATCCAGGGACCAGGTGAAAATGCAGGTGTCATCGATATAGGTGAAGGTATGGCAGCTGTCTTCAAAATGGAGAGTCACAACCACCCGTCATTCATTGAACCTTTTCAGGGAGCTGCGACAGGTGTAGGCGGGATACTCAGGGATATCTTTACCATGGGAGCAAGACCGGTGGCAAACCTGAATACTCTGCGTTTTGGTACAGTCAACGGCAACAGCGACATTGCAAAATACCAAAGACACCTTGTACGCGGTGTCGTAGACGGTATCGGATCTTATGGTAACTGTATGGGTGTGCCTACGATCGGTGGTGAAGTGAGTTTTGATGAGAGCTATAATGGGAACATTCTTGTGAATGCCTTCTCTCTTGGACTGGTAAAAGCTGATGAGATATTCTTGGGTGTTGCATCAGGTATAGGTAACTCTGTGATGTATGTCGGTTCAAAAACAGGTCGTGACGGTCTTGGTGGTGCAGTGATGAGTTCTGACAGTTTTACTGAAGAGTCTAAATCACTCCGTCCAACCGTACAGGTGGGTGATCCATTTACAGAGAAACTGCTTCTTGAAGCATGTTTGGAACTTTTCAAGACGGACCACGTGGTAGGGATCCAGGATATGGGTGCAGCAGGGCTTACCTCTTCAGCTTTCGAAATGGCCGGTAAAACGGGTGCAGGTCTGATCATGCACTTAGACAAAGTACCGGCGAGAGAAGAGGGGATGACACCGTATGACTTTATGCTTTCTGAGTCTCAGGAACGTATGCTTATCTGTGCGAAAAAGGGAAGCGAACAGGCGATCATCGACATCTTTGAAAAATGGGAACTGGATGTGGCTGTGATCGGTGAAGTGACAGATACAGCCCGTATGGAGTTGATGTGGCATGGTGAGAAGTGTGCAGATATGCCTATCGCACCGGTAAGTGAAGAGGCACCGGTATTGGACAGACCAGTGGCAAGACCTAAGTATTTAGATGAAGTGAATGCCAAAACCGTAGAGAGTTATCCGGCAGTGGATGATCAGGAAGCCTATGAAACACTGCTTTCAAACATAGAAGTCTCTGATAAAGCCTGGGTCTACAATCAGTATGATTCTATGGTCCAGACGAACACAACGAAGGGGCCGGGAACTCTGGATGCCTCTTCTATCCGTATCAAAGAGAACGGAAAGGCTTTAGCGATGAGTTCTGACTGTAACCCGCGTTACTGTTACATCGATCCTAAAATGGGTGCAGCACTTGCCGTGGTCGAGTCTGGACGTAACGTTGCAATGTCGGGAGCAAGACCGCTTTCTATCACGGATTGTCTGAACTACGGTAACCCGGAAAACCCGGAAGTGATGTGGCAATTTGCTCAAGGGTGTGAAGGTATCAAAGAGGCATGTTCTGAACTGAACACACCGGTGGTTAGTGGAAATGTATCGCTTTATAATGAAACCAATGGCGTATCTGTATTCCCGACACCTGCGATTGCGATGGTAGGACTCAATGATGATGAGAACAAAGTACTCCCTTCATCATTCCAGGAAGAGGGAAGTCAAATCCTTCTTGTGGGTGAAACAAACGGTGAGTTCGGTGGATCATTGTATATCAAAGCATTGCATGGGGAAACAGCTGGATCTTTACCGGTATTTGACTATAAAACAGAACTTGCACTTTGGGAACTTGTCATTGAAGCGAATAAACAGGGACTTTTGAAGTCTGCGAAAGATGTGAATGTCGGTGGATTGGCCATTGCACTTTCCAAAATGGCTGCAGTCTCCAATAAAGGTGTAGAGGCTGAGATCGCATTGGATGAGAGTAGAAATATCTTTGATGAGTCACAAAGCAGAGCTATTTTAGAAGTTTCTTCTGAGAATGTTGAGGATGTGGTTCGTATGGCAATGGATCTAGGGATTAAAGTAACGAACATCGGTACGGTCGGCGGAGAGAGAGTGAAAGTAAATGATGTGGAACTTCCTTTAGAGAGAGTGAAAGATATCTACTTCAATACGTTTGCTCGTACGATTGAGCAGGATCTGTAAAATAGTTCCTCTTGTTCCCACTCTCCTGAGTGGGAATGCGCTGTGAGTGCAGCGAGGAAGTGCCCTTGGGGTGCATACTTGAATTTATTATTTGAATTGATGTATGCATTTCCAATTTTATTTTGGGGATGAGAGTTTTATTTCTACTTTTTTTATAAAAAGTAGGCAAAAAAGCGTTACGGCTCTCGAAACGCTTCGCTTT
>JBFEWI010000280.1:0-1689 GCA_041546475.1 Sulfurovum sp. | reverse complement strand
GAGATTTTGTGAATATAGTGGCGGACAGTGAGGGATTCGAACCCTCGGTACCCTTACGAATACGCATCCTTAGCAGGGATGTGGTTTCAGCCAACTCACCCAACTGTCCATGTGTTTTGTGGATGAGATTATAATAGTATTGGCTTAAATAGAAGCTTAAAATTTTTTAAATTTATCTTTTTTCACATCGATCAATAATTTTTTAGGAAAATCACAAAAAAAGTGATTATCATTATGTCGTATATTCACAAACAAGGTTCGAAATGTTAAAAAAACTTACGCCCCTCATAGTCTTGGCAATGTTTGCTGCAGGTGCCTACTTTATGATGAAGGGTATGGACAATGCTGTCCACATGACCAAGACAAAAAAAGAGGTTAAAAAGTAGCGATCACTTTGAGGATCTCTTCTACTTTGCTTTGAGGATCACTGTCTTTGTAGATAGGCCTTCCTACTACCGGGTAGTCCACGCCCTCGTGATTGGCCAGATCCAGTGTTGCCACACGCTGCTGGTCTCCGGCATCTTCTCCAAAAGGTCTTATGCCCGGGCAGAGTGTCAGGAATGTATCAGACGTAGCATTTTTGATCGCCCTGCTCTCAAAGGTAGAACATACCACACCGTCCAAACCGTTTTCATAACTCATTTTTGCGAACTGCTCTGCTTTTGCATCTATGCTTTTTTCGTAGATGCTCTGGAAGTTTGCTTCATCAAACGAGGTCAGTGCCGTCACCGCCAATACCAACGGACGGTTCTCATAAGGAGCCAGCCTCTCCATCACGGTTCTCATTGCTACAGCTCCTGCTGATGCATGGATGTTGAACATATCTACACCTATCTTGGCTATCTCTTCGGCTGCATCTGCCATCGTGTTGGGGATGTCGTAAAGTTTGAGGTCCAGAAATATCTTGAAATCAGGGTTGATCGCTTTGAGTGCTTCTATAAAAGGTTTGCCGTCACGGATGTAGGCACGGAATCCTACTTTCATCCAGACATTGTATGATTTGAGTGACTCGGCCAGGGCCAGATTCTCTTCAGCTGACGGCAGATCAAGTGCTACACATAGTTCCATGGTTTAAACCTCTTATCTTTTTTGTTGAAACATTCTTTGGGTATAATATTATCTAAATTTTAATATATAAGGACTAAACGCACATGTTTGGAAGAGAAACAAAAAGATACGATGTCGTTCAATCAGTCATGGATACATACAACTACGCAAAATTCACTACTTCTAAAGGGGTGATCTGGGCTAAGCTTTTTAAAGATGATGCACCTAACACGGTTGCAAACTTTGCTCACCTTGCAGAAACAGGATTCTATAACGGTCTGAAATTCCACAGAGTGATCCCTGGATTTATGGCACAGGGCGGATGTCCTCACTCTAAAGACAACCCGGCTATGGCTGGTACAGGCGGTCCGGGATGGAGTATCGACTGTGAGACTGACACAAGCACGCATCCGCACAGAAGAGGAACACTCTCTATGGCACACGCAGGACCGAACACAGGTGGAAGCCAGTTCTTCATCACGTTTGTTGCTACTCCGCACCTTGACGGTGTTCATACGGTATTTGGTGCGATCGACGAAGACGATACTGAAAGCTTCATGGTACTGGACCAGATCCAACAAAATGATGACATCGTCAGCATCGAAGTGGTTGAATCAAGAGATTAATGAATTTTCTCATCCT
>JBFEWI010000069.1:0-8186 GCA_041546475.1 Sulfurovum sp. | reverse complement strand
TATCATCTACTCTTAAATATTTCGTTATATAATGAGAGAAATTTTATCTAAATAGAGGTATCACTATGATTAAACAGATCATGCCGCTCAGTCTCATTGTGGGATTGAGGTTTTTTGGACTCTTTATCGTTCTTCCTGTTCTCTCCATCTATGCACTTGACATGGAAGGTGCAACACCCTTCCTTGCAGGACTTGTTGTAGGAGGTTATGCACTGACTCAAGCTGCTTTCCAAGTACCTTTTGGGCTGGCAAGTGACAAACTGGGACGCAAGAAGACCCTGCTTTTTGGTCTGATCATCTTCATTATCGGTTCCGTGATCGCTGCAGTGAGTGAAAATATCTATATGCTTCTTATCGGGCGTTTCCTTCAGGGTGCAGGCGCCATCGGTTCTGTGGTTTCAGCAATGGTTGCTGACCTAGTAAGAGAAGAGCAGCGTGCACATGCCATGGCCATCATGGGCGGGACGATCGCGCTGAGCTTGGCAGCTGCGATGATCATCGCTCCTGTCGTGGGCGGCCACTGGGGGATAGACAAACTCTTTTGGCTGACTGCGATTCTTTCAGTGATGGCGATAGGTATCTTATTTACCGCCGTACCTCAGCCTCCAACGATCGTGCACAGTTATGAAGAGGAGGAGTCCAAGATGCTAGAGGTCTTTAAAGACCGGTCTCTGACACGTATGTATATTACATTTCTTTTCCATTCATCCATTATGACCATGGCATTTTTCATCATTCCAGTCGTCATGACCCATGGACTCACGGAGGGCGGTTTTGGCTGGGAAAAGTCTGAACTCTGGAAAGTCTATTTCCCTGCAATGCTCTTTGGTTTCTTCGCCATGGCGCCTGCAGCGATATTCGGAGAGAAGTACGGCAAGGGGAAACAGGTCTTTATGATCTCGGTTTCTGTGATCTTTTTAGGTTTTCTTGCGATGGGGTTTGCCAGTGCTGCATGGGTCTTTGTCGTGGGTGTGGTGCTTTTCTTCATCGGATTCAATATGTTTGAACCTCTCTTGCAGAGCTTTGTGGCCAAGTTTGCCAAAGTCCACCAGAAAGGTGCGGCACTGGGTGTAGCCAATACTTTTGCCTATGTAGGTATCTTTCTGGGCGGTCTGCTTGCAGGTTGGCTTATGCAGCACTATGACAGAGCAACACTTGCCATTGTGGTAGCGATTATTTCTATCGTATGGTTCATCTGGGTCGCGACCATGCCAAACCCGAACAACAGAGGGAATGTCTACCTTCCTCTGGATATTTTCGACCGTGAAAGGGTGGCTTCACTGAAGAGTCATGAAGCGATCGTTGAGAGCTATGTGAATGAAACAGAGAACATCGCTGTGGTCAAATACGAGAAAGACCTGATCGATGAAGATGAGATCAGAGGGATGTTAAGCTGATGATGGCACCTCTCATTAAAGAACTCCAGGAGGTACTGCAGCACACACCTTCGGACATACAGATAAAAGAGGCTTTACATCTGTGCTTTAATGAGAGTGCCTATGGGTGCCAGAAAGCGTACCCTGTCGCTGTAGTACATGAAAAAACCAGGATCACAGACCCCGCATCGCTTGCGTTTTTCACACAGAACAACCTGTTGGATACTGAAGGGTTTACACCTGGCACCTATGATGATAGACAGATCGAACAGATCGTTGCCCATGCACCCGAGTACATCCAAAGGGTCGACTACATCGTAGCCCAAAATAAAAGCATTCCTCAACCGACATTTTTCAATAAATTCAAACATGATTACTGGAAAAAGATCCAAAGTGTCGAGGGGCTGGAAGCGCTTATCGATGTTACGGTATTGGCTAAAGATACTACAGAATGTGAAGCGGAAGCATCCTTACGTGCCATTATCCGTAAAAGAAAAGAGGTGCATCAGTTAAAAAAACTGACCTTTGTCTGGATCGCAGAGACAGAAGGGGAAAACAGTTCTATAGAGACAGTGCTGCAACACTATTTTAAAGCAGACCATACTGTTGTAAAAAATGCAGAAAGAACCTACTACATAGGATGGAGTACACCACTGCACAGTATCAACATGCGTTACTTCGTCTGCCCTCCTGTCTAAACATTATGCTTCAAACGAAGAGCGCTTGAAACCAAGAGAAGGTCTAGAGCTTACACTCTCCAAGTTCCACTTCTCTGTACTCTACGTCCATCAAGGCACAGGCACGTTTCATGATGCCTTCTTGGGTAAATCCGAACTTCTCAAAGAGCTGCTCTGCCGGTGCTGATGCCCCAAAGCTTTCCATACCGAGGACATCATCCGCATATCGGTAGTACTCTGTACCTGAGGCTGCTTCAACGGCAAGCACTTTTGTATTTGGATCCACCACTGCTGCTTTATACTCTGCATCCTGCTCGTTGAAAAGATCAAGACACGGTACGGAGACAACGTTTGCTTTGATACCGAGTACAGCCAGGTGGCATGCAGCTTTTAGACAAGGCATGAGTTCTGATCCTGAAGCCATCAGTGTAAAGTTCGCATCTTTTCTTTTTTTGACGATATAGGCACCTTTGCTCACATCACCGAAATCTCTTTTTGGCTTCAACGTTTCAAGCTTCTGACGGCTCAATACAAAACCGTGTGGTGCTTTTATAGTAAGTGCAGTTCTCCATGCTTCTACGTTCTCCGTTGCATCTGCCGGTCTCCATACATAGAAGTTAGGCAATGCTCTAAACTGGGAGAGGTGCTCGATAGGTTCATGTGTAGGACCATCTTCCCCTACACCGATACTGTCATGCGTCCAGACAAAGAAGTTTTGGATCTTTGTCAATGCTGCGATACGTGCTGCAGGCTTAAGATAATCAGAGAATACAAAGAAGGTCGCATTGAACGGGATCGTCGTACCGTAGAGTGCTATGGCATTCGTAATGGCAGCCATAGAGTGTTCACGGATACCAAAGTGAAGGTTTCTTCCTTTAGGGAAATCTCCCAGATCTTTGAGCTCTGTCTTGTTCGACGGAGCCAAGTCTGCGGATCCACCAATGAAAGATGGCACCGCTGTTGCAATAGCGTTAAGGATCTTACCGTTGGAATCTCTTGTTGCCATCGTTTTATCTCCAGAGAAGTCCGGGAACTCGATCGCTGAAAAATCAGGGTTCAGCATTCTAGCTAACGCTTCATTCTGCTCGATGAGCGGTGCCTCTTTTTGTCTGTGTATCCACTCTTTCTCTGCAAGTTCACCCTGCTCCAATGCACATCTGAATCTCAGCAGTACATCTTCCGGGATCTGGAAGAATGCTTCAGGGTCAAACCCTTCTTTGGCTTTTGATTCGGCAATGATATCCGCACCTAGAGGCGCACCGTGTGTATGATGCGACCCTTCCATCTCACCTGCCCCTTTACCGATGATCGTATTGGCGATGATGATCGTAGGCTTGGTCACTGTTTTTACTTCATCCAAGGCTTTTTCAATATCGTCATAACAGTGTCCATTGATCTTCATCACGTTCCAGTTCTGTGCTTCGAAACGTTTTGCTACATCTTCACTCCACGCAATGCTTGTATCACCCTCGATCGTGATCTCATTGTTGTCATAGATAAGCACCAGGTCCTTAAGTCCCAAGTGTCCTGCAAGTGCACACGCTTCATAAGAGATACCCTCTTGCAGGTCACCGTCACCACATAGACAGTATACTTTATGGTCGATCAGTTCGCAGGTCTCTGAGTTTACCTGGTTGGCTGTATAGGCTTCTGCCATTGCAAAACCTACAGCATTGGCAATACCTTGTCCCAAAGGCCCGGTAGTGATCTCTATACCTTCCGTATGGCCATACTCCGGGTGCCCAGGTGTCTTTGAGTCTAATTGACGGAAATTTTTCAGATCATCAAGGGTCACATCATAGCCCCATAGATGTAAAAGCGAATAGATCAGTGCAGAAGCATGTCCTCCTGAGAAAACCAAACGGTCACGGTTGAGCCATTTTGGATTTTTAGGGTTATGGCTCAGTTTTTCACTCAACACCACTGCGATATCTGCAAGCCCCATAGGTGCACCCGGGTGTCCTGAATTTGCCTTTTGTACCGCATCAGCCGCTAAAAACCTGATCGTATTTGCCATCTTTTTACGCATTTTGTTCTGCTCTGTCATTGCCATAATTATTCCTTTAGTTGTGTCTGTATAGGTATGTATTCATTAAGGGTTGTAAAGCTGTTTGTAGCTTCTCATCGAAGTCTTCAAATCGTCTTTGCAAATCTTTTGCCAAACTGTCTGCCTCTTCAAGCGTCTTTTGTAGTCCTAAAAGATTGACAAAGCTATTTTTATCGCTGTCATTTCCTGTGGGTTTCCCCGCCTCTTCTTCACTCTGTGTTTCATCAATGATATCATCCTGTATCTGGAACAATAGTCCCAGATCGATACCGAAATCATAGAGTGCATCCTGCACTTTCTTCTCAAGTCCTACGATCACCGCTCCCATCTGCATAGAAGTAGCGATGAGTTTGGCTGTTTTGTTCCTGTGCAGTGTTTTGACCTGTTCTATATCCAATGGCGTATTTTCAAAATAACAGTCTATGGCCTGTCCAAGGACCATACCGCGACCGCCCCCATCACGGGCAAGCAACTCGACAAGTTTTATTTTCACATCTTCACGCAGCGGTGCCTTGGCGATAAGATAAAAAGCATCGGTGTTGAGTGCATCCCCTGCAAGTATTGCAGTCACTTCATCAAAACGTTTATGTAAAGTCTCATGTCCGCGACGCAGATCTGCATCATCCATCGCAGGAAGATCATCATGTATCAACGAATAGGTATGGAACATTTCAAGTGCAAGTGCTACAGGCAATGCACCGTTATAAAGCATCGGTTCGTAAGCATCAACGATATTGAGAAGCAACATAGGACGGAAACGTTTCCCCCCGGCGGTCAGCATCACACCGAGTGCTTCTTCATAAATAGGATGGAAACTTGGTACTTTTGGTAAGTTTTCATTTAGATACGTTTCAAATCGTTGCATTTACACTCTCGGAATTTATTTGTTGAAATTATATCAAATTTGGATAAAATAAGCTTATGAAAAAAGAAACATCACTCTTGCTTATCACATGGACCAAGCGTCTGCTGGGGTTTATCGGGTTTTTAGTGTGGGGATATGTGATCTTCACCATCTCGCAATCTCCGGCCCCGTTTATGGAACAGGCACCCTACTGCATGGGCAGCACCATGCTTATCTTCGCCTTTCTGACCGCTGCCTATAAAGGGTTGGATCACTGGAGTTTACAAAATAACAAGTAACACACCTGATTATTCATAAATTCTGTCGTGGTGAACGCCCTTGTAAGCGAAGCGATTCGAGAACCACGACGCTTTTTTCTAAAGAAGTTTTCACTACGTGAACCGCATTTGCTAACTTTGCTTCGTTTTTTCTAAAAAAATGAAGAGGGAAACAACGCCACAAGTTAAACCTAAAGGAAATTTAGTCAATCAAATAAAATTTAAACCTTACATTTCTTAGCAATCTGTTTGATCTGTTCCTCTAAATTAAGCTTCTCTACATTAATGATCACATCTGCCACTTTTCTATAGGCTTTTTCACGTTCATCATAGAGCTTCTTCGCCTTTTTTTCGTCTGAAAAAAGTGGCCGTTTTGCAAGTTTTGATTCAGCGTTTTTCGCTGTTTTCAGACGGTTGTGTATCCATTCAAATGAAGCGTCAAGCAAGACGACCGTACCCAGTTTCTTCAGGTTGTCCACTTTGTAGAAACCGCCGCCGCAAGAGATGAGCGTACCTGTCACACATTTCTCTATCCAATCGGCAGTGACCTGTTCCTGTGCCCTGAAATACGCTTCGCCTTTTTTGGCAAATATTTTCTTGACCTCTTTGTTCTCTTTGGACTCTATAAGGTCATCTGTATCTATGATATAAGTACCGTATTTTTTTGAAAATGCACGGGCAGTCGTACCTTTCCCTACGCCCATGAAACCTATAAGGATAATATTCTTTTTCAAGGCTTATACCATGTTGTAACGGTCAATAATTCTTGAAAGGCGTTTACGCAGATTTTTCAATGCCACCGTAGCATTTTCACCTTCAGCAACAAGAGATTCAAACTCATCGAACTGTATCTTGGCAACCCAACCTATCTTTGTGTGTTTTTTGATCCCGACAAATCGTACTTCGCCAAAATGCTCTTTTGCCATTTTATAAATTCGCTCAATTCTTTGATCTAAAGTTTTTACTTCTTTATTGCTCATTGCTTTCCTTTTTGAATTAGATAGATCCCGTTAAAGTGTCATGTTTCCATCATGTTCTATAGGACCTTTACTTTCTGATATAATTATATCATATCAAGATAGCAAATATATTACAAAAGGATGATAGTGATGAAAAACATACTGATCACAGGTGTAAGTTCAGGACTGGGTGAAGCTTTGGCTACACAATATTTGGAAAATGGTGACACTGTGTATGCCATAGGCAAAACCCTGCCGAAAAAACTTGACCATTATCCTCATTTTTTCTTTTTTCCGTATGATCTGAGTGAAACGTTCATGATCCAGTCTACACTCAAAGAGTTTTTGCAGCACCGTTCCTTTGACATGGTGATCCTCAATGCCGGGCTTTTAGGTGACATCAAGACACTCTCTCAAACGGACCTCATGGAGGCTAAAGCAGTGATGGAAGTCAATGTCTGGGCAAACAAAGAACTCATAGATACCCTCCATGCACATGCACACGTAAAACAGATCGTAGGCATCAGTTCGGGTGCTGCAGTGAACGGATCTAAAGGCTGGGGGGCCTACGCACTCTCAAAAGCCGGTCTCAACATGTTACTGAATGTCTATGCCAAAGAGTTACCGGAGATCCATTTTACCGCACTCGCGCCGGGTGTCATCCGTACCCCTATGGTCGAGCATATTATAGAAGAGGTCGATCATTCTCAGTTCCCTTCAGCCAAAAGACTCAAAGAGAACCCAATCCAAACAGCTGAAGAAGCAGCCGCTAACCTTATCGATACCTTTCCCAAACTTCTAGCGTACGAGAGTGGCAGTTTTTTGGATGTCAGGACAATGTAATTTAAAATATAGAAATGATCCAGTGTGCCGTAGATTTTGTCTTTTGTGCTTGAAGGACTAGTAAACCTAGTTCAAAAGCCCAAAAGATGAAAGATGCTGTGCAATGGATCATTTAAACCTTGATCTTTTGCCATTCACCTTTATCGAAGGTCCTCCAGAGCCATGTCGCTTTGACAAACGTATCTGATATCATCGCAAGATAAACCAGCAGGATGGACTCAAAATACCAACTTAAGACAAACGCGGGAATGATTCGGACCAGCCATACGGAAATAAGATTGATCCTCAATGTCCGCTTGGTGTCTCCCGCACCGCGCAGGGCACCGGAAAGGACAAAGTTATAAGCCAAAGGGATCTGTGACAATCCTACGATACGCAAATATAAACTCGCTTCTTCGATCGTCTGTGCATCATCGGTAAAGAACCACACGATCTTCTCCGGCATGAATATCATAAAGAACGAGAGGAAGAACATGAGGCCCACCGTGTATTTGAGCACGAGAATGACATCCTCCCTGGACTGTTCAGGCTTTTTTGCACCTAACCCCTGCCCCATCAGTGCCATCGCAGCGATGGTAAACCCGATACCCGGCATGAAAGCCAATCCTTCCACCCGAAGCCCTATCTGATATCCTGCCAATACTTCTGTACCAAACTGTGCGATGATCACCGTGAAGAGCATAAAACTTCCAAAGGTCAAGGAGCGTTCAAACGAAGCAGGAATACCCACTTTCAGTGCACGCTTCAAGAGTGACTTGGAGTAGTGCCAGGCAGGGATATAGGGTGTTTTATGTCTGAGGTAGAGAACCATATAGACGATCATTTCCAAGATATTGACGATCACTGTACCTACCGCTGCACCCATCACACCCAGCTGTGGAAATCCATGATTTCCGAAGATCAACAGATAGTTTAAAAATACATTGAGCACAATAGAGGCGATCTTGATCTGCATCGGTGTTTTGGTATCTCCTGCAGAGTTAAGTGCCGTCACAAAAACCAGTTTCCCAAATACAAAGGGAAGCATCCATGTCAGCGTTTGTACATACTCTTCACCCAATCTGATCACCTCTTCTGCTGTACCAAACCATACATAGATATTTGAGGCAAAAAAATACCAAAAAAGCATGAGGGGAAAGGAGATGTAAAGCACAAAATGAAG
>JBFEWI010000314.1:0-1279 GCA_041546475.1 Sulfurovum sp. | reverse complement strand
CACGAAGTTCGATTTCTTGAAGAAGCTGAAAGGCATTTTTCTGTTTGCTACAAGTTTGCTTTAGATAGCTTAAAATCAATCAAAAAAGAAAGAGGTGAAGAAGATGTACAATAAAATCATACTGCAGGGAAACCTTTCCCGTGATATTGAAATTCGCTATACACAATCAGGTTCAGCCATTGGAAAAACTGCAATAGCTGTGAATAGAAAATTCAAAGATGCTACGGGTGCAGATCGTGAAGAAGTTCTTTTTGTCGATCTTAATTTCTTCGGCAGAACTGCTGAAATTGCGAATCAGTACCTAAGAAAAGGTTCACAGGTTTTAGTAGATGGTAGACTTAAGCTTGATCAATGGACGGCACAGGACGGATCAAAAAGATCAGCACACTCTGTAGTAGTTGAGAACCTGCAGATGTTGGGCGGCAAGTCTGAAGCACAACCTGCAGATGATGGCGGTGTACCTGTTGAAACATACGGTGCAGATGGATCACATCAAGGCACTTCAAATTATAGCCAACCCGCACCTACACCACAACCAACTTCGAATATCCCCGAAATAGATATTAACGAAGATGAAATTCCATTTTAGGATATGACTATGTGGTTCGGGAACAAAAAACAAGAAGAAAAAAAACAAGAAGAAAAAAAAGAGGTGAAACCCTACAGTCTATCTGTAGAGTTTTCAAACGGGAATAAAGAACAGTATGATGATGTCATAAAATCTTCTTTATGGGGCAGTCATATTGAGATCACACTTAGCAATAAAAAGATGATACATCTTTCTCTACACACAATAAACTATGTAAAGGAATTATAAGATGCAAGATAAAAAGTACATATACTTCTTTGATCTGATCAAAGGTGTGTTCGGAATGGGTACTACAGAGATAAAAGAAAAAGGCGATCTCATAAAGGTACACTACAATGACGGTAAACAAAAAAACACATCGATAGTTTCTGCAATGAATGATGTGTTTTTGAACACAGGAATAAACATTACACCCGTTGGCAAAGGATCACAACTGTATGCAGACGGGTTTAAATTTATTGTAAAATTTTCTAATGGTGAAGTAAGAGAGAAAAGCTTCCGTGATGCTCTGTGTACAGTAGCATTGATTTCAATGGCAAAGGTATAAAAATGTTAAAAGCAATAACAAAAGGTTGCGAACCTACCAAAGGTTCAAAAAATGCTGCGTGTATTGATCTGTATGCTGCACACTCTGCAGTAATTGAAGCAGGGCAAACAGTTATGGTTGGATTAGGTGTTCAGATCGACATT
>JBFEWI010000217.1:0-2542 GCA_041546475.1 Sulfurovum sp. | reverse complement strand
TTCTTGGTCGGAAACATCTACCCGGTACGTTCTGATCTCTACATTTTCATCTTCAAGCAGTATAAGCGTTTCACTCAGACCTGTTTCGTCTACGTCGGCCAAAGCCAGAGAACAGCCTTCTTTTGCCAGGTTGACAGCCAGTCCACGGCCGATGCCGGAGCCTGCACCGGTAATAACTGCTACTTTACCCTTTAGATCACGCATCTCCTATTCTCCTTTGAAGTCTGTCAGATTACCCTTATTAAGGTCATCATAGAGCTCAAACCGTTTTTCTGGCTCTACACCTTTGAATTGGGAAGCGACACGGGTCACATAGGCTTCCATACCCCGGCCGGCATCTTCAGAGTTCATCGCTGTCAGTGCTCCGGCCATCTCCACTACTTGCCCCTTGGACCAGGCCATCCTGCTGCCTTTGCGTACCGATCTTCGGATGCATGCTTGCGCTATGGGTGCACCACGTGAGAGTTTCTTGGCCAGTTTCATGACAGTAGGCATCAATTCATCAGGGGGAAGGGCCTGGTTGATCAGCCCCATTGCTTCTGCTTTGGAGGGAGGGTAGATCCCACCCGTCATTAGCATTTCCATAGCTCTTCCTTCTCCAACAATGCGTGGGAGCCGTAGCGGTGTACCGGTCCCTCCTGGGGTAATGCCTAGCAGTACCTCTGGCAGTCCTATGCGGTAGTGATCGCCGTCTGCCATATATCGGAAATCACAGCAAAGAGAGATCTCACAACCGCCCCCAAGTGCTAAGCCGTTGATCGCTGCAATGACAGGTTTTGGAAAGTTCTCGAGGAGCTGCAGGCAACGGGTCCAGTAAAAAATGCTTTGCTCACCATTGGAACGCTTTTTTGTGTTTTTTAGGGCAATACGTTCAAGCCAGGGCCATCGATCCATTTTGTCAAACAGCCAGCAAAGCATATAGGCTGACATGTGGTTAAGAAGGGGTGACCTTTTTTTAGCGATAGCGTTATGAAAGTCAATGAGGTCATCAACATCGTAATGGGTGAGAAAGGTGTCTTCCAGGCCGCCGCTGAGTACCAAGACTCGTATCGAATCATCATCACGGTCTTTAAGGAGCTGAGTATATAACTCACGTAGCATAGTAAGGGTTATATAGTTATACGGTGGGTTGTAGAACTCAATAATCCGTACAGAGCCTTCTTTTTTTATCTTGATCTGTTCATTCATGCATAACTCCAAAATTAGATTTGTGATAAACATAACTTCAATACTTAACAGTGATACTTAATAGTAACAAGATAGACACACTATAAACTTATAAATGAACAAAGTGCCCATCGATTTGTGTATAAAAATATTAAGAGTATATCAAAAATGTATTGATACAAAAAAATATATCTTTGATTAAAAACCTTATAAAATATATAACAAGCATATAAACTTAATAAAAGAGCCTTGATAAAAGATTATAGAAGGGAAGAGAAGTGCTTAAGGATTAAAAAGAATGATATAAAAGATGAAATCAATGACTCACACAAATAAATTGTGTGAGGCTATAGTGTTATAGTTGAGGACCAGCAGATGCGAAGTCAAACTCATCACCATTTCCGTCGTAACGATGGAAGTTCTCCTGGAACATACCGGCAAGTTTCGCTAACATTGCATCATACTCCGCTTTGTCTTTCCATGTGTTTCTTGGGTTAAGTACAGCTGTATCTACACCCTCTAACGTTTTAGGGATAGCAAGATTGAATGTATCAAGTGTTTCAAACTCTGTATCCAGTATAGCACCGCTCAGGATACCATCGATACATGCTCTTGTATTTTTAATACTCATACGTTTACCTGTACCGTAAGGACCTCCTGTCCATCCAGTATTTACCAAATAAACATTCACACCATGCTCATCTATCTTTTCACCAAGAAGTTTAGCATAGACAGTTGGATGCAGTGGTAAAAATGCTTCACCGAAACATGCAGAGAACGTTGCCACTGGCTCAGTAATACCTCTCTCTGTTCCTGCTACTTTTGCTGTATATCCGCTAAGGAAATAGTACATCGCCTGCTCCTTGGTCAGTTTACTTACCGGAGGTAAGACACCAAATGCGTCTGCTGAAAGGAAGATAATGTTATTCGGATGACCTGCCTGTAGATCTTTTTTATGATTTTCAATATGTTCAATAGGATATGAGACACGTGTGTTCTCTGTTTTAGAACCATCCGTATAGTCAACGTTACCATGCTCATCCGCAACAACATTTTCTAAAAGTGCATCTTTTACAATCGCACCATAGATCTCCGGTTCTGATTTTTCATCAAGGTTGATCACTTTTGCGTAACATCCACCTTCAAAGTTGAATACACCATGATTGTCCCAACCATGTTCATCATCACCGATAAGTGCTCTTTGAGGATCTGTTGAAAGCGTTGTTTTACCTGTACCTGAAAGTCCAAAGAATAGACAAACATCACCCTCTTTACCTACATTGGCAGAACAGTGCATAGAGAGTTTACCCTCAAGCGGCAACCAGTAGTTCATCATAGAGAAGATACCTTTTTTCATCTCACCACCATACCATGT
>JBFEWI010000193.1:0-3231 GCA_041546475.1 Sulfurovum sp. | reverse complement strand
GAACTACATCCACCATAATTAAATGATTACTTATTATTATAACGTTAAATATCTAAATGGTCGGAGTGAAAGGACTCGAACCTTCGACCCCCTGGTCCCAAACCAGGTGCGCTACCAGACTGCGCTACACTCCGTTACCTCTTAAAAAGGAACGCAATTATAGTCAAAAGGTTTCCATTTGTCAATAGATTTTGGGAAAAAAGTAAAAAATTTGTATTTAATCGCTAAATTAGAGGTACTTTAGGCGTTAATGAGTATAATGATTCCATCTTCGATACAGGGTGGACATATGAACAGTATATTTGAACAGGTCAACGGCCTTTTAGGCTCTTTTTTCTTTTTTGATATCTTTTTTGGCAAAATGGAAGGCGCAAGTATGCCTTTCATCGTTGCATGGCTTATCGTGGGAGGGGTGTTTCTCACATTTCGCTTTAGTTTCATTAATGCACGCATGTTCGGCCATGCATTTAAGATCATCACAGGCAAATACAAAACGGCTGATGACGTTGGGGAGATCACCCCTTTCCAATCTTTAACCACCGCCCTATCCGCCACTGTCGGGCTTGGGAATATTGCAGGGGTTGCCATTGCTATCGCTGTAGGGGGTCCCGGGGCTACCTTCTGGATGATCTTGGCAGGCTTCTTTGGTATGACGCTCAAATTCACTGAAGTGACCCTTGCACAGGTCTATAGAGAGAGAAGACCTGATGGACGTATCATGGGCGGGGCTATGCAGTATCTTTCCATAGGGCTTGCCTCTAAAGGGTATATCAAACTGGGAAAAGTACTTGCTGTGATGTTTGCTGTGCTGGCCATAGGAGGAAGCCTGGGTGCGGGAAATGCATTCCAAACGTCACAGGCAATGGGTGCACTCTCAGAACGTATCCCTTTCTTTCAAGCGTATCCTATCGTTTTTGGTCTTATCTTGGCAACACTGGTAGGGTTTGTCATTATCGGAGGGATTAGACGTATCGCAAGTACGGCAGAGAAGATCGTTCCTGTGATGGTATTTGTCTATCTGGCCGCATCCTTATGGATACTCATCACCAACGCTTCTCAAGTGCCTGCTGCGATCTCGACCATCTTTCATGAAGCATTTGCTCCTGCTGCCGCTGCAGGCGGCTTCATTGGTGTACTTGTACAAGGTTTTAAGCGTGCCGCCTTCTCAAGTGAAGCGGGTATAGGTTCCGCTGCCATTGTCCACTCTACTGCTTCGGTCAAATACCCTGTGAGACAGGGGATGGTCGCATTGTATGAGCCCTTTATAGATACGATCGTGATTTGTAGTATGACAGCACTTGTGATCGTCACTACAGGTGTCTATGACCCTGCTGGGGAGTTTGCAAGTCTTGTCGCTTCAAAACAGGGTGCAGCTCTGACTGCGGCAGCCTACGGAACTGTCATTTCGTGGTTCCCTGTGATCTTGTCATTTTCCATTGTACTTTTTGCCTTTTCCACGATGATATCATGGTCTTATTATGGTGAGCGTTCTTGGACCTATCTCTTTGGAGAAAAATATACGTTGTTGTATAAACTGATCTTTGTCTCATTTACGGTCGTAGCATCTGTCACCAGTGCTTCTACGTTGTTGGAATTCTCTGACCTTCTTATCTTGGGAATGGCCCTGCCGAACCTTATAGGGCTCTATATGCTGCAAGGTGTTGTCCATGCAAATCTCAAAGCCTATCTTACAAAATGGAAAAGTGGAGAGTTGGACAGAGAGTGTATAGAAAAAGGGGTGTGTGAACCTAAGTCATAGATCCGATGTGGTCTGTATGAAAAACTAAGAGATGGATCAAACCATCTCTACACCCTTTTCGCCTTCTTCAAGTGTACCGATCACATAACCGTCTGTATTTGCGAGTACGGTATCTACATTTTCAGGGTCTACCACCCATACCATCCCTACACCCATGTTAAAGGCTCTGTACATCTCTTCTTCTTCCACATACTGGCTCATGAATTCAAAGATCGGCAATACCCTGATACTCTCTTTCTTCACGATCGCTCTCATACCCTCTGGAAGAACTCTAGGAAGGTTTTCTATGATCCCTCCGCCTGTAATATGGGCTAAGGCTTTCACATACTGTTTGTTGGCTTTATACTCTTTGACATAGATACGTGTCGGCTCAAGCAGCGTCTCTACAAGCGGTTTACCGTTAAAATCATCTTCAAGGCTCATACCCAGCTTGTCAAAGAAAAGTTTTCTTACCAGTGAATACCCGTTTGAGTGTACACCGGAGCTCGGCATAGCAATGAGGACCTGCCCCTCTTTCACATTGGCTACCGTGTCCATTTCTGAACGCTCTGCGATACCTACAGCAAATCCTGCAAGGTCAAAGTCATCATCTGAGTACATACCCGGCATTTCAGCTGTTTCACCACCTACCAGTGCACATTCTGATCTGCGACACCCCTCTGCGATACCTGCAACGACATCTTTGGCGTTCTCAGGCAGCAGTTTACCCGTTGCATAGTAGTCCAGGAAGAACATCGGTGTACCGTTGTTACAGATGAGATCATTGACACACATGGCTACAAGGTCGATACCTACGGTATCAAGTTTACCGCTCTCTATGGCGATACGAAGCTTCGTCCCTACACCATCCGTCGCAGAGAGGATCACCGGCTCTTTGTAACCCGTCGGCAGTGCATAAGCACCGGCAAATGAACCTATCCCGCCGATGACATTTTTATCGAAAGTGGATTTTACATCACTTTTGATCGCTTCTACGAACTCATTACCCGCATCGATATCTACACCGGCATCTTTATATGATATATTTGACATCAGTTATTGTCCTTTTCTTTGGTTTCTTCACATTTACACGCAGGGAAAATCTTTTTAAGCATAATAAGCCCTGGACAAAAGCCTGTCAGTCCTGCAATCACGAGCATGACCATCATGGCAAATTGTAAAATAAACGCGGCTGCATACATACCGGAACCTGCTAAACCCATAACGAAGCCCAGGATACTAGCCTGTATTAAACGTTGTATCTTTTCAGCACACATTTAAAAATCCTTATTAGAAATTGGGCGTATTATATCTAATTTTAGCTGTTTAACTTCCGTTATCACTAAGGGGGAAGCTTTTAGAGCAAAGTTCCAAAAACTATCTTCTCTTCAGCAGAGGGCTCACACAACTGGTTGTGTTAAGAACGAAGTTTTCGTCCTAATTTCTCTTCTACCGAACCCACTTTGTTACCTAAACGGCCCACCGGACCCTCG
>JBFEWI010000326.1:0-1221 GCA_041546475.1 Sulfurovum sp. | reverse complement strand
TTGGCTGTTTGGATCCCTCGTATGTATAACCCTGTTTGGATCAACCCGGATGGATTTAGATGGATCGAAGCACTCAAAAGAGAAGATAAAATCGAAATGTCATTCAACCTTTCACCAACATGGTCTGAGACAAACTGGTACTGTGACTTTATCTTACCTGTAGGACTTGCAGGTGAAAGACATGACCAACACTCAGAAGCAACTGAACCAAAAAGATGGCTTTCTTTCCGTAACCCGGCACTTAGAGTGGCACTAGAAAAAATGGGTTGGAAGCCAAAAGATCCAACAAGAGCTACACTTGAAGCTCATATTAAAGCCGGTCTTGGTGAAGTATGGGAAGAGGTAGAGTTCTGGGCAAACATTATGACGCATTATGTAGATCCGGATGGTTCATTGGGTATTAGAAAGTACTGGGCTTCAAAAGAAGATCCAAGCAGATGTGTGACCATCGATGAGTGGTATCAAGCAGCGTTTGATAACTTGCCTAACCTTAGAAAAGCGGCAAAAGCTGCATATCCTGACTCTAAGTATCCAAACTATGAGATGATGAGAGACAGAGGTACATGGTTGGAAGAGGCGAATATCTATAAACCACAAGAAAGACCATTGAAAAAAGTTGGTGATACATATATCGCTCATGGTCATGAATATCATGAAAGTGAAGTGACTAAAGATGAGTTTGGTGTACTTCTTGCAACTGGACATGATGGTAAAGAGACTGCGATCGGTGTAGAAGTAGACGGTGAATTGGTACAAGGTTTCCATACATTGACCAAAAAACTTGACTTCTACTGTGAGTGGTTCAAAGAATGGAAATGGCCTGAGTACGCGATACCTATCTACCCGACGAATGCGGAAGATAGAAAGAAAATGACGCATCTTGTTACACAGGTACACCATGACTTTATGCAAAAAGAGAATGAATTTGCATTGAATACGGTATTTAGATTACCATACAACATTCATACACGTTCAGTGAACTCTAAGCACCTTATGGAGATCTCACAAAACCATAACCCGGTATGGATCTATACGGAAGATGCGAAGAGACTCGGAATTAAAAGAGGGGATGCAGTGAAAGTAACGATCCAGGATACAGTATCTGGTCTTGAATCAGGTTACTTCATCGCAATGGCTGTACCGACTGAAGCTACTATGCCTGGTGTACTTGCATGTTCACACCACGCAGGTAGATGGAAACTCAAAAATGCAGTGGATATC
>JBFEWI010000255.1:0-1920 GCA_041546475.1 Sulfurovum sp. | reverse complement strand
CTTTATAAGCGATAGCCTGAGCAATACGTATAAACGGTGAGAGACTCGCTTCCAATTCTGCTGCATTATCGGGATCATGCCAGTCTGTCTCTTCATGAGGAAAGGACAAGAGTACGGCACGCTGTTTTTCCCATTCTGCGGGCATCACCACTTTTAGATCTTTTTGCATATTGTCCCTTATTTATTATCTATTTTGGTATAATCTCGTCATGGCATTTATTAAAATAAATAAACAAAATTTCTATCATAATCTTAACCAAATTGCACTAAAAACTGGCTCAGTTGAAAAGATCGCGATCGTTCTTAAAGACAATGCATACGGTCATGGACTGGAACTGATGGGAAGACTGGCATCAGAGTTTGGTATCAGACATGCAGTCGTACGCAAAACAGCAGAAGCAGAGCAGATAAGATCGCTTTTTGAAACGATACTGATACTGGGTGACAGTATTATCAAAGATGAGAAGTATTCTTTTACGATCAATTGTTTGGAGGATATCAGAAAAGCCCCAAAAGGTGCAAAGGTTGAACTCAAAGTAGATACGGGAATGCACCGTAACGGGATAGCTTTGAGTGATCTCGATGAAGCACTAGCTTTGATCGAAGCACAAGGGTTACATCTTGTAGGGATCATGACACACTACCGCAGTGCGGATGAACTGGGCTCTGAATTTTTTTGGCAGCAAAAGCAGTTTGAGAGAGTAAAAGAGAGAGTAAAAGAAGCCGGTTTGACGAATGTAAGAGTGCATTCACATAACACAGCAGCTATTCTTCGCACGAAGAGTTTTGATGAGGATCTGGTACGAGTGGGCATAGGTGTATACGGATACAATGAATTGCCCGATAGTTTTGATGAGACAGCATTACGCCCTGTGATGTCCTTATATGCAAAAAAGATCTCGACCAGAGCATTAAGAGCGGGTGAACGACTGGGATACGGAGGAGATTTCATCGCTACAGAGGATATGATAATATCTACCTATGATCTAGGCTATGGCGATGGCTGGTACAGAGGAGACAGTACTCAACCGTATGTAACTGGTGAAGGTTTGCCTGTATTGGGACGTGTTTCTATGGATTCGATCTCTCTTGCATCAGAGAAAGACGAAGTGTGTGTGATGTCCGATGCACAAGCGGCTGCAAAACAGTTTGGAACGATCTCTTATGAAATCACTACAGCATTGTCTGCTGCACTGCCAAAGGAAGTGGTTTAAATTTGGTGAATTACGGTATATTTAGTTTATTTATTTGCTATAAATTGTTCTCCAATTGATTTAAACGCATGATCTTCAACTATTTGTTCCCCTCCCTCTATAAACAACATGTGTTGAAATTTCATCTCCTCTAAACGTGTATTTAATTCATTAATCGAAATAGGGTCTCCTTTTTTATCTTCACACACGATTCTCACTACCCCTCCCATTGTAATAGGCTCTTTATTCTGAAGCTGTCGGGTACATAAGATATCAATGTCTGTGTTGGTCCATATAGGCTCACTAGGATGAGGCGCATTGTGTCTGATAGCATAATCATGGAAGATACAGGTAGATCCCGATAGACTCCTCTTGCCCACCGGTACACCATTAGATACATCAACATAAAACTGCTCCCAAACAGCATACCCATGCCTATTAGGATTTGTCTGCCGTGTTAATTGTGAAGAGAAATGTGAGACTTTAGGCGTGTGGTTTGGTTTATGATAGTCCCAATTGGTGCTGTTTGTTTTCGCTTCAAATAAGCAGATTTTTGCTTTTCTCACATTGTGGTCAACTAAAACAATGCATGCATCAACACCCCACGCGTGTTCATGAAAGCTAGGAAGTTTCTGCGAAAATGTAGTAGCTCGTAAAGGATAGAGATTTGTATTGATAAAACGTCTGATCTGTGATGTTAAATTTGAAGTATAGTCATTTTCATCGG
>JBFEWI010000017.1:0-15516 GCA_041546475.1 Sulfurovum sp. | reverse complement strand
TCATTTTATATCCTTTAATTTAATAGAGTTTAAGTCTCTTCGACTGTTCTAGAAGTCTGTTCGGATAGCGTAAACGATAATAAATTATCGCCAACATAGACATAAATGCCTACATTTCCCTACTTATCACTTCAAATAACGTCGAAATTATATCTAAAATATATTTAAAAAATACATTGTCTATCGATACAAAAATATTCCAACAATTTATTTAATTTAAACTTAAATAATATAATAAATTATGATAGAATAAAATAAGGGGAGTAGTTCACAATGTTTGTCAATGTATTTCTCTCTAATTAAAGGACAAGGGAAAAAGGGAATGGAGTTCGTAGATTATTTTGCAGCATACTGGTTAGTGATAAAATACTTGGTACTCTTTGCAGCCATTATTATTTTACTGAGCAGTATCGATGATTTTTTTATTGATTGTTATTATTGGGTCCGTCGTCTATGGCGAAAGTTCACTGTATACAAAAAACATAAGCCATTTAATGTCAATGAGCTTTATAAAGACAAAGAAAAACCTATTGCTATTATGATCCCTGCTTGGCAGGAAAAGGGGGTTATCGCAGACATGGCTGCCCTGGCTGCTTCAAGCTTTGAGTATTACAACTATCATATATTTATCGGGACCTATCCCAATGACCCTGAGACACAACATGATGTAGATATGGTCGTTGAGCATTATCGAAATGTACACAAGGTGGTTACACGTAATCCCGGACCGACCAATAAATCCGATTGTCTCAACCACATCATTGAAGAGATCTTCTTATTTGAAAAAGAACATAATATAGAATTTGAAGGGTTTGTACTGCATGATGCAGAAGACCTGATACACCCTCTGGAATTAAAGCTGTTCAATCGTCTCATCGGTAAGAATGATCTCATTCAGATCCCTGTTTTCCCGTTCGAGAGAGAGTGGTATGATTTTACTACAGGGCATTATGAAGATGAATTTGCAGAAAACCATGGGAAAGACCTTATTGTCAGAGAGAGTATTTTAGGATTTGTTCCGAGTGCAGGTGTGGGGACAGCCCTGAGCAGAAAAGCCATTGACAAACTCAAAGAGATACACAATGGTGACGTATTCCTCATTGATACACTTACTGAAGATTATAATTTAGGCTTTGAGCTGTTTCATGAGGATATGAAACTGATCTTTGTGAGAGTACCCGCTGAACTGGAATATACAACCAGAAACAGCTATGGTAAGGAAAAAAATGCTAAAAAACAGGTACTCATTAGTGTCAGAGAATTTTTTCCTTCCACATTCCGTCAAGCAGTGAGACAAAAAGCAAGGTGGATCACTGGTATTTCACTTCAAGGGTGGCAACAACTTGGATGGTCTGACAGTTTTAAAACCAACTATATTCTTTATAGAGACAGAAAAGCGATTCTCACGAACCTTGCGAATGTACTCGCCTATATCCTTGTTATCAATATCCTTGGAATGGCACTTTATACAAAGATCACACAAGATATATGGTGGTTCCCGCCTATCGTTGAAAAGGGTGATCTACTCTGGAACCTTCTTATTATTAACGCTTTTTTCTTTCTTAACCGTATTCTCCAAAGAATGTATTTTACCTATGAAGTCTATGGTATCAAAGGGGCTTTACTGAGTATCCCTAGAATTATTTGGGGGAACTTTATCAACTTTTTTGCCATGTTCAGAGCCTTGGTACAGTTTTTTAAACTTACAAAAGCAGGGAAACAGATCCCATGGGATAAAACAACACACGATTTCCCGCTTCGAAGGAAACTCCAAAAAAAACTGGGGGATATTCTCTTAGAAGAAAAACTCATAGACCACGCTACGCTTGAACAGGCATTGGCGAAACAGAGAAGTGAACATAAGCCATTAGGAAGACTACTGTTAGAGGAGAACATCATAAGCGAAGAAGATCTCTCAAGAGCAATGTCAATACAAAGCAATCTTAAATATATCCATGATATAGCCCCAGATCAAATAGACAGTGTGACCATGAATAGAGTAGATAAATATTCATTGCTTGAAAATGACATTATTATCCTCAAGAATGTCGATCATGTACAGCCTATCGTCTCATCAGGGCAGGTAGTCGATGTCGTGGTAGATGAATGTAGAAGAAAGATAGCAGATCGTACCGAGCTTTACATTGCGAACGAAAGTACCATCGTAGCAATTCAAAAAGAGGTACTTTTCCATGATCTGAGTAAAACAGAATTTAGGCAGCTCCGTAGCGTTCTCAAGAAAAAAATGATCCCGAGAGGAATGGTGGATGAGATTTTAGAGTATAGAACGCGACACAACCAAAACTTTATTGCCAGTTGCCAACATTTTGGCTTTTTACCTGATGACCAACTTACAAGGATTGACGCATGAAACGAATACTAGTATTGATACCTCTTTATTGTATGACATTCTTAAATGCAAATGTTTTGGATAAATCGGTGGATCATGTCAAAGAGGAGTTCAATGAATATCGGGTCTATCCCAGATTACAAAAAGCAGATAACTACATTGCCGAAGGAAAGATCAAAGAAGCAAAAGAACTTCTTTTGAAAGTGTTAGAGATCGACCCAAATAATGCTAAAGCAGGCAGTCGAGTCGTTGCACTCTGTATGCAGGATGAAGATTTCGAATGTGCCGACAGGTATGTGGGATTTGTAGAGTCCCCTACGTATGCCAAATACTATCAAGGGTATATCTCTTTTCAATTAAAACACTTTGATAAAGCACTCAAAGCAGCAACTTCTATAGATGACCCTACTTCCCTTAAAAAAAGTGAACAGGAACTGAACAATCATATCATTCTAAGGTCAGCCATTCTGTCTGGAAATGAAGAAGCGACCCATACCTATCTGGAAAAGATACTCCATCCAAAATACAGCACTGCATCTTGTCCGTCCGAATCTTTAGAGATCATCACTTTGCTCTTTGAGCATAGACTTTTCGATGCAGCATCCAAAGAAACCGGTTTCTACGTAGAGCACTGCAAGTCCAAGAAGATCCCGGATGAAAAACTTGCTGTTTGGTCGGATCTTTTGAGAAAAGAGAAGCTGTTTGGTCAAGAAGAGAGTATCATTGCGACTATGGCAGATGACAATTTGAAAAACGAACATACTTTATCCATGTATCTAAAAAGCGGTGATGAAACAAAAGCCATCGAAACCATGGAAAAGATATATCATGCGGAACCTTCCGATGAGAATAAAGCACGCCTGTTATATCTTTATGAAAATGCCAAGATACAAGATAAAATAATTACGCTTTATGCCGAAGTATACGAACTAAAGAAAAACCCCGAAGAGCTGAAAACACTGCTTTATCTTAAAAAGGAACCTGAACAGCAGTATCAGCTACTGGAGAAGTACTACCCTTATGCAGGGCTTACGGATGAAGAGAAATTTAACTTTTCAGTCTCTCTGATCAAGTTTTACAAAGAAGAGAAAAAGGTCGATAAAATACTCGCTATCGTTGATGATCTCACACAGCTTGAAAACTTAACGGACAAACAAAAGCTCTATTTGAGCCATCAGTACAGTGATTATCATCAAGACAAAAAAGCGATAGCACTCATGGAAGCACTCTATCAAAATGACCCACGTCCTCAATACAAAGAAAGACTGGAGTATCTGCGTAACAAAAACATTATTCCGAAGAAACCACAACCTAAAACAGCGCAAAAGAAACCACAGATCAAACCAAAACCTACACGTGAAGATAAATTAAGGTCTGAGACACAGATGGCATATGACCTCATCCATCAAAAGAAGTATGATGAAGCGGTCCTCCATCTAAATAATGTACTCAAATATGAGCCAAACAACCCGGTAAGATATGAACAGCTCGGACAGGTCTACTATGCACAGGAAAAGTATGCACCTGCTGCAAAAGCTTTTAGCAAGGCAGCTTCTCTTGCTCCTAAATCAGGCTATTATGAATCATTGGGTTACTGCCAGATTAAATTAAAAGACAAAAATGGTGCGATAGAGAGTTTTAAAAAAAGTATCGATATCGTGAAACAGGAAGAGCCTGAGAACATCGATAAACTCTATCAGTTAAAATACAGTGTAGCCGAACTGGACCGTGACTTCTTTGGATACCTGACCTATGGGGTGAGACTTGACTCGTATAATAACACCGGCGGGATATCTCCGATACTTTCTGCTAACTATGGCGGATTTTCTGCATTAGAGCTTCATTATAAACCAGAAATTTTTAATGACTATGCTACCCTCTATGTAAAAGCACTGGCTGGTGTACGGGACCAGAGTTTGGCAATTAGGTCAGAAACTTGGCAGCCATCCATAGGGGTACGTTTCCAACCATTAGAAGAGGAAAGACTCTACTTCTTTGTAGAGAAATTCTTCAAAGGCGGTGATGAAAGCCGTGACGATACGATGCTTAGAGCATCATGGGAACACTTTGATGGGTATGACTTTTACCCTACTAAAACAGAGTATGAGTGGAAACACCTGTATATGGACAGTGTCTATTATCTGGATAATGGAACCTACAGTCTCTATGCCAACTATGAACATGGATATGTATGGAAAACCGGATATCAAGATGCATGGATGCCTTACCTTTGTACTTCTGCAGGTTACAGCAATGATAATGGTATCAAAGAGACGATCAAAAGATTTGATGTAGGTGCAGGGATCTCTTACCTTTTCTGGCGTAATGAACGTGAATATAAATCCCATCAATATACTGGAAGAGCAAGACTGGAATACCGTCAACAATATGCCGGGGATCCGGAAGATGACCATGCACTCAGACTTATGCTTGAGTTTTTCTTTTAAAAGGAGTAAACTGTATTGTTTACATATTGAAACAGGAGGTTATCGCGATGAAAAGATTGGTTAAATTTGGTACGCTCTTGATGTTTGTACTATTTTTCGTTTCCTGTGGGGGAGGTGGAGGCGGTGGCACTACCACAACTCCTTCCACTGATCCTGAATCCATCACTCTTCCTGTACCAAACAGTAACCCTCCTTTACAGAACGTCCTGATATTGTATGATACCGCAGGTCCTTATGGGGAACAGGGGAAGATCAATGCACTCTTACTTGAAAACCTCTTGGGACACTTTGATCTCAACATCACCTCCAAACCAGCTGAGCAATATATAGCCAATGAAATAGTTGATAACAATATCACGACTATTTTCTATCTTGGTACAACTTTTGATGTATTAGGTTACTATACAAATGGTTCAAATGATTATAATAACTATATGGCCTTTTTTAAAGATGCAGCGACACAAAACAAAACACTTGTATGGATAAACTATAACCTCGATTTGCTGGAAACAGAATGGGAGACAAATGCTTGGGAGAATAGTACATTTGTTGAGTCAACAGGCTTTACAAGTTTTATTACAGACACAGGTTATAATCGTGTATGGTATAAAAATACGGAGCTATATAAGGGTGTAATCCCTTTTTCCACACCGGGTGCAGATATAACAAACTGCTACGATGAGGGGAACAATACCTATGCTTGTGCACTGGAACTTAACACTATTATGATCTCCGATGTAAATAAAGCATCTAGTATTGCTACAGCTTCAACACTTGATTTATCTACAACAGATGAACCATATATAACTCATGGAGGAAATTTCTGGTTTGTCGGTGATATACCTTTTACCTATATGTCTGAAGAAGACCGATATCTAGCCTTTTCAGACCTTCTCCATGATATGCTTGGCATAGACCACAATGAATCCCACAAAGCGATCATGCGGCTCGAAGATGTCAATGCGGAAACTGATCCTTCTTATTTGATTGCAATAGCAGAGTATATGCAAAGCCAAGACATTAATTTCAGTGTTGCTACTATTCCTCAATATGAGAATCCACTGAATGATCCTAACTATCCAGTTGGGACAGTCAAACTTTCTGAGTCAGATATCGGTATACTACTGCAAGACTACTATAATGAAAGACTTATAGACATTGTACAGCATGGATTTACCCACCAGCTATATGATTACATCAATCCATACAATGGTGTCACGGCTGATGATTTTGAATTCATGATCGTAACAGATATTAACAATGATGGTAATTATACCTATGTAGGACCTTCAGAAGATGATGATGGAACCTGGGCAAAAGATAGAATACTACAAGGGAAAGCGATTTTAGATGATGTTGGTATACAGGCATTTGCCTGGGAGGCTCCGCACTACATGGCAGGTCCGAACCACTACCGGTCTATCCAAGAGGTCTATCCGATACAATACTCCAGACTGCTTTACTATCCGGATGAGACTGATAAATCTAAATTTATCGGACAGTTCTTTCCCTATGTCATTAGAAAAGATACCTATGGCTATTATGTTATTCCTGAAAACATACACAACATTGTTAATGCGCCAAATGAAGGATATAGAACGATCACATCAGATGACATCATACGTTTTTCCCAAAAACTGAAAGTGGTTCGTGATGGTGTTGCAAGTTTCTATTATCATCCCCATCTGGGAACAGCTGAACTTTCGAAGATCATACCTGGTCTACAAGATGCAGGCTATACCTTTGTAAGGGCTACCTCACTGGTAGAATAGCCCTGGAGCAAGGAACGCACTATGTTGCACCTATGGAAACTGTTGACTATCGTTTTCTATCTGTTTGTTACAACTCAGATTGTATACGGTGATGATGCGAAGCATACAAAAGCCAAATGGATCACTGAAGCACTATCCTCACTTGAAAACGGAAGATATCCAAATGTCAGAGCAGTTGCATGGTGGAACTCAAACTTTGATGAGACAAAGCTGAGGATAGATTCCTCAGCAGAAAGCTTGAGGGCATATCAAAGAGGCATACATTCACCAATTTTTACCGCAAAAGCACATATCATTTCAAGTAAGCTCTATCCATCCTCCAATGGTTCTATTTACCATGCGGCATACCCTGACTTTGGTGGTACAGAAGATAATGTTACAGTAATCCGAATCAGAACATTTGAAACCTTAGCAGAAAAAAAGATCGTTTGGGCGTACTTCTCGAATAACTGGTATGATCATATCAAATTTCCGCTCTCTGAAGTCAAAACCATTCATAAAAGCGGCAAGATACCTTTTATCAGGCTCATGCCTAGAAGTGATTTTAAAGAAGGAGGCCCTGATCCCCTTTACAGCATGCAAAAGATCATCGATGGAAGATTCGATAAAGCACTTATAGAATGGGCTATGGATGCCAAGAAAATCAGCATACCTTTACTCGTTGAGTTTGGAACAGAAGTAAACGGAGATTGGTTTCCATGGAACGGAAGCTATAACGGGGGAGGTATAAAAGATCTTTATGGTGACAAAAACAAAGCTGATGGACCGGAGCGTTTTCGTGATGCTTATAGACATATTGTAGATCTTTTTCGTAATCATGGTGTGGATAACATTACATGGTTTTTTCACGTAGATGCATTTGGAGAACCGCAAAAAAGCTGGAATAGCATCGATAAATATTATCCTGGTGATAAATATATAGATTGGATCGGGATAAGTGTCTATGGGCCACAAACAAAAGATGCACCCTACCACTCTTTTGTTGAAATCATGGATACCATATATCCTGTTGTTCTCAAGTTATCAGATAAACCCATTTCGGTCTTGGAATTAGGTATCACAGAGTTAGAGTAAGGTAAGAGAAGGTTCAAAATGTTATAGGATTTGTAAAACAGCATATGGTTTACACGGGAAACAAACCTTCTGTACTTTATGCATAAATGGACAAAATACAGAAAAAAAGATTTAGGCTAAAAACTCCGGAGTTGCCAACTCGACCTTTTTACCCTTTTGTTCCATGACCACAACAGTGATCGTATCACCTTCATTGTATCTTTCTGAAAGGTTATTGACACGTTCTTTGGCTACTTTTGAAATATGTAGCAGTGCATCAAAGCCATCTGGCATTTCAACAAAAATTCCGAAATCGACGATCTTTTTTACTTTTCCCTCATAGCTTTCACCGACTTTATACTCCATCTGCTTTTTCACAGGGGATGAAGCGATCCCTTCTATATGGGCTTTAGCATCTGCTACCTTTGCTTTATCTTCACCTGAGATTTTTACACCACCTACATCACGGTCAAGATCAACAGAGACTTCAAACTTCTCGATGATCTCACGGATCGTAGCACCCGCTTTCCCGATGATATCCACTATCTTGCTTGGATGTACGGTAAAGTGTTCCGTACTAGGAAGTGCTTCACTTGAAACAATGTTTTTTTCTGCTTCTTCCATCAGTCCAAGAATATGGTTTTTCCCCTGGCTGGCTTTTTGCAAGGCATCCTTCAATACAGCCAAGTCTATACCACCCAGTTTAATATCCATCTGAAGTGCAGTGATACCCTTTGCAGTACCTGCTACTTTAAAATCCATATCACCATCATGGTCTTCCAGTCCCATAATATCAGTCAAAACGGCATATTTGTCACCTTCACTTACCAGTCCCATAGCAATACCTGCTACCAGTGCCGTGGTATTTACCTCAGCTGCACGTAAGGCCAATGCACCACCGCAGATCGTAGCCATGGAAGATGAACCGTTGCTTTCCAAGATCTCAGAGACCAATCGGATACTGCCATCATAGTTCAGGTCCAAAGAAGGTTCCAAGGCCCTTTTACCTAAATTACCATGCCCAAGTTCCCTTCTACCCGGTGCACCGATGAATTTCGCTTCACCCACAGAGTAGCCCGGGAAGTTATAATGCACCATAAAGTTCTCTGATTGTGCATTTTTATCGGTGATGAGTTCGTACATCTGTGCATCTTTTTTATCACCCAGTGTTACTGTCACAAGTGCCTGTGTCTGACCACGGGTAAAGAGACACGATCCGTGTACGGAAGGTAAAAGATTTGTCTCAATACTAATCGGCCTTACTTCATCCAGTGCTCTACCGTCTGCACGTATACCTTTATCTAGGATCATTGCCCGTACAACCGTTTTTTTATAACGTTCCAGTACTTTGGATACCAGTTCTTTATCTGCTTCTTTACCTTCAGCCTCTAACGCTTCTATGATTTTCGTACGTACTTTTTTAAGTTCCGTAGAACGCTCACTCTTTGCCATATGAGAGATCGCTTTTTCAACATCCTGGGCATAATTCTTTTCGATCATTGCATAAAGCGATTCATCTACTTTCTCTTCAGCCAATGGCAGGTCCAGAACTTCTCTTAGCATAGGAGTAAAGGCATCTACATACGCAGTTGTTGCAGTATCTATCGCTTCTGCTGCCATCGCGATCACATCAACCAGTGCTGATTCATCAAACTCATTGGCACTTTGTCCCTCTTCATGTTCAGTGGCAAGTGTACGCATCTCTATCATCACGACATCTTTACCTGAACCAACGACCAACAGATCCAGTTCACTCTCTGCTTGTTGTGTCAATGTCGGATTGATAACGATATCATCTCCCACAGTACCCACTCTTACCGCAGCGATACTTGTAGTCACCGGAATATCGGAAACATAGAGTGCTGCATTTGCCGCATGTAAAGCAGCTACCTGCATATCAACCTCTGAATCTGCACTGACCACCATCACTGTGATCGTTACAGGGTAATGAAAACCTTTAGGAAATAACGGGCGTAAAGAACGGTCAACAATACGAGAGGTCAGAGTTTCAAAGTCACCGGGTTTTGTCTCCCTTTTGATGAAACCGCCAGGGATCTTGGCGGCAGCATAAGATTTTTCCATATACTGTACAGTCAAAGGGAGAAAGTCCTCATCCACTGCTTTTTCATCTACAGCAACGGCTGCTATAAGTACAGCTTTCCCCTGTCGGTACATCACTGCACCACTCGCCTGCTTTGCTATTTTATTAAATTCATACTTCTCTTCGAGACTGTTGACATTGATCTCTATGATTTGTTCTTTCATACGTTTCTCTTTCCTTTTAGCTGTTTAGTTCTTTTACACTATACTGTTTTACATGTTTCTTTGCATAAAAATATATTTATTCTGCTTCTTTTGTTTTTATCTGTCGATCATGGACCATAGAAGATATCTCTTCAAAATTCAACCTTTCAAAATCTTTGTAATAGTATTCTATCGAAATATAGTCTCGTATCTTATAAGGACAAAATACACCATCACATACCGAAAGCAGGTTTTGATAGACACCTTTATCCAAAATGGGTGTTGCAATAAAAATATTTTTAGCCCCCCTTGCGATAGCTGATTTCAGTGCAACCATCATGGTAAGTCCTGTCTCTATACACTCATCAGCCAAGATAACATATTTCCCCTTGAGAGAGATCAGATCCTTTCCTTTTCGATATTTATAGACATAAGAGAGTACTTCCTCTTCATACTTTCGGTGGGCTTCACCATAGACATAATCTTCATTGATCTCAAAAGCATCGACAAGTGCTTTATGTATCACCACTTCTTCTGTTTCAGAAACCATTGCGATAGCTACTTCAGGGTTATTGGGTGCCAATATCGGTTCTGCCAGCAGAATATCCATCTGTGCATTGATCGCCTTGGATATTTTGTCTGCAAAATACACACCCCCCTCACTGACACCTATCACTACCGTTTCATTTTTTGAAAATAACTCTAAAGGAAGTGTATCGATCAACTGTTTCGAAGCGTCTTCTCTGTCTACAAAATATGCATTAAGGTTTGAATCGCTGGGCATGATCTGCTCCTGGGAATTGTTTAGAAATTTCTTCTTCATCAAAAGTATAACGAAACTCTTCTATATACTTCATCAATAATTTATACGCGTGATTCAACTCTTCCATATTTTCAACATCTCCTCCTAGGTCAGGATGATTCTTTTTAGCCAAAAAATGGTACTGTTTTTTGATATCCGCTTTGCTGATCAATTTGGGCAGATGTAATATCTCTAGCGCTTTTTCGATCTCATCTTTAGGATTCATATTCATTATTCCGTTCCTACTGCACCAAAAGGGATAAAGTTTAACTGCAGATAAAAAGTAGTATCCAGCGTATAGCCTGTTGGCCTAGGTACGATGTCTTGTCTGACGGAAGCCGTAGCATTCCAGCAATCACGATGGTAGCTACCTCCAAACCTCCACTGCTTACTTGATGCATCATCCACATCATACGTTAAACCACCATTCACCTTGATCTGTTCATTGAATGTATATCCAAAATAGAAATAGAGTTCATTTGCATTGATGTTACCGGTAATATACGTCGGCACATCGGGTAATATCTTTTTATAGGTATGCCCTAGACTAAAATGATACTCTTTTTCATTCAGGGAAACACGACTGGCTGATTCACGTATTTTACCATACTCATGTGAATAGGTCACATTATTATACAGACTCCACCGATTCCAGTTGTACTGCATCTCATTACTCAAATCAGCAAGTTCATAGCTTCTATTAAGGTAGTAGGTTTGCGTCAATCGTTGAAAAAATTTTAAGTTCATCATATCATCATAAAAATATTGGCTTAAATTAAATGCATAATGTTCTTCGGGCAAACCTACGGTAAATAATGCTGTCTGGTTCACATCCAGTGCAGACAACGGAGGTGACTTGTGCTCATTCCCCGGTCTAATATACGAGAAAGAAGGTTGCAGTACATGGATAAAGCCATCATACTTTTTCGTCAGATCTGTAAAAAATTTTACTTTATGTATATTACTGTAATACTCAAAGTCATCATAGAGGTACTCTCCGTTGCCAAAAAAGAATTTACTGTAATACAACTCTTCTCCCAACGATAGACTCAAAAAGTCATCAAAAAACGATGTAGTAAATTCCAATGGTACCTTAAGCTCTGCCTGACGGAGGGTCGTACCTTTTTCTCTGTCAAAATTGTTGATACGGAGGTCTGTACTATAGGTAAGATTACTCCATATAAAATGACTTAAGTATTTATGTAATTGCACAGAAGGCACTATCTGCAATGTATCACTGTTATCCTCTTTTCTTGTATCGATGAAATATTTAGCATTCATCCCTGCATAGTAGTCATTATTATAAAGAAAATAGTTCACTCTGGATTCCTGTAAAGGAATAAGTCCAAAATGTCTCAAATGGCTTTGCTGCAAATTCAGATAATCGATATCATTCAAATAGGTTGTATTGATATAAAGACCATCTGTAAATCCGGTGGGCAATTTATGGGAAAACACCTTAGAAGATTCATAGTTGAACTCCACCCCATAGTGGCTGTCATTGGGTAGATAGTTATCATCTATATACTCTGTTGTGTCTTTGAAATACCCTACCCTTAACTTTCCGGATGAATACGGCGAATCCACAAAACGAAAGGTACTGTACATCCCTATACTTCTTGATGTACGGATCTGTGGGTTAAACTCTAAATCCATACTTGGAGAGATCGCCCAAAAGATAGGCTGTTCATAAAGAAAGCCCTCATTGGATGAATACCCAAAAGCAGGGAAAAGAAGCCCTGAACTTCTTTCTCTATTCGTTGAAAAAGCGAAATAGGGTGTGTAGAACATAGGAATATCCCATAAATATACTTTTGCACCATAGATCTTTATATAGTTTTCATCACTGTTATATAAAGCATCTGAGAAAGCCATTTTCCATAAAGGGTCTTCAATATCACAACTTGAGATCAGAGAAGGTCCCAAGGTATAGTTACCTTCATCTTTATGCGCATCGTCTGAAAAGATCCACACATCATTTTGACCAATAAGAAAGAGTTCATCAAACGTCACCTCTTTTGTATCGGTATGAATTTCAATATGATTGGTATGGACTTTACTCCCTTTGTAGCCCAACATTTGAATCTCTCCATCAAGAACAAGTACTTTGGTACTTTTGTCAAAATCTGCAGAATCCGCTTTGATGACACTGTCTTCATAATAGACAACCACATGGTCTCTGGCTTTAACAATATTCTCTGCAGCATCCACATGTTTTGCTGTGATCTCGATCTTGCTTTTATCTGAAGAGGCAGACAGTATTTGCACACCCGCTATGATAGACAGAAGAACAAAAAAAAGATTTTTAGTCATTCACAACTACACAGTGAGAGAGTTTATCATGAAGTGTTTGTCTCAACGGTACAAAGAATGCCATAAGAAAACCCACATAGAACAGTACTTCGCTGGGGATTCTTACTGAAGCACGTAAAAAAGCTTTTTGAAAACCAAGTGTATCTTCTGTTTCCAAGTCTATGACCTTGATCTTCATAAAATACTTACCCAGCGTCATACCGTTTTGCCACACCAAAACGGTATGATAGAGAAGTTTTATAGAGAGGACAACCAAAAGGTTTTGAGCGATAAAGGTATTGACAGTTTCAACTGCTGCTTGATCCAGCACTGTGATATTTGAAAAAAGTGCAGAAAACTGATCATAAAAAATAATGATAACAAAAAGGGTGATAACCATATCATCTATGACAAAAGCAGTCACTCTTTTTTGAAGACTTGCAATAGGCAAGGAGAGAGATTCAGACATTCCTACTTCCTAGAGTGCCTGATATGCGATGTCTGTACGACACTGCTTGCCTGCAAAATGTACCTGTCCTACTAACATATAGGCACGCTTTTGTGCCTCTTTAATACTGTCACCAATACCTACGCATACCAGTACCCTACCGCCTGTTGCATAGAGTTTTCCATCTTCACCACGCGTGACTCCCGCATATGAGATATGTGCATTTTCTTTTACCTCTTCATGATAGATATCATCTACAATGATCTCTGCAGGCGGTGTACTCTTATAAGGGTAATCTTTGCTTGCCATGACGACACCGACCGCATATTTGTCATGAAACTCTATCTTAGCATTTTTCAGATCACCCGTTGCTGCCTTATAGAAGAGTTCAGAAGCCGGAGATTTAAGCAGAGGCATCAACTCTTCACATTCGGGATCTCCAAAACGTACATTATACTCTAAGATGATAGGCTCACCTTTTACTACCATCACACCGATAAAAAGTACACCCGTAAACGGCATACCTTCTGCTTCCATTCCCTTCAGTGTAGGCTCTATGACACGTTCGTTCAACTTACGATAGATCTCATCATTGACCAGAGGTGTAGGTGCATAGGCACCCATACCACCTGTATTTGGACCTTCATCATTGTTAAGAAGTCTTTTATGATCCTGTGCAGCAGGTAGGACCACATAATCTTTTCCATCACAGACAGCAAACACAGAGAGCTCATAACCATCCAGGAACTCTTCCACAACGATACTTGTGCCCGCATCACCGAATGAGTTACCTGAAAGCATTTCACCCGCAGCTTTTTTTGCTTCGTCATGGCTTTGTGCGATGATCACACCTTTACCACCGCAAAGTCCATCCGCTTTCACTACGATCGGAGCATCCAGTGTCATGATAAAATCATAGGCATCCTGCAATGAATCGGTTTCAATGTACTTTGCTGTAGGCACATTGTGACGGGCAAGAAAGTTTTTCATAAAGATCTTGGAACCTTCAAGTTGTGCCGCCTGGGCTGTAGGTCCGAAGATCGTAAGACCTCTTTCTTTAAAGACATCCACAATACCACCCACCAAAGGTGCTTCAGGACCAACGATAGTCAGTTCGATACCATTGACTTCAACAAAATCGGCCAATGCAGAAAAATCACTGATCTCCAGGTTCTCACCTAATGTGTCCGTTGCCCCGTTACCCGGTGCAAAATAGATCTTCTCTACATTCTCATCTTTTGTCAATGCCAAACCAATAGAGTATTCTCTACCTCCGGCACCTATTATCAATACGTTCATTTCACATTCTCCGAAAAAGTTTAATTATCACCATAATATGCGGTCTGATTAGCAGGGATGACCATTGTGCGTAGAGGGTTTTGGAAAGGTTTGAAGGTGAACTGCCATGTTCGTCGATGACCTTTCCAAAGTCCTATGCGTGCAAAAATCGTCACTAATTAAGACCCGGGTGAGCGTTCTGTGTCAAGTCGGCCCTATATAGCCAACGGTGCAGGAGAGAGTCTCTCTTTAGGGGATGAGATCTCGCCGACCAAGTCAAGCTCAAATGAAAACATCCGCACACCAAGAGACTACATGTCCCGCTAAGAATAAATGTTGGACCCCAAATACAGTAGTCGCATCACCTAGGCTAAATATATTATAGCCTATTTGGAGTTAGAAGTGAGTAAAATCTGCTTTGCTTTTACGATACAGGCATCGATCGTCGGTCGATCTGCGACTTCATAATGTGCCTCGGCAGGTAAATGTACTTTTGTCGCTTCACCTATCACAATAGCTGTATAACTTTTATCCCATTGAAAATTTTTCAAGAAACAGTGAATCGTCGAGGGGGATGTGAAGATAATAATGCTATTTTTACCTGGTATATCTTTTTCTTCATAGCGGATACAGTTAGTCTCATAAATGATCTGTTCCTGAATATCTATACCTTCCTTGGCTAAAAAGGTTTTTGCATCAAAAGAGACCTCTTTAGGGCGTAGATATAAGATCTTTTTATCTTGAAATTGCGTGGTGATATCTTGACTGAGTGTTTCCGCATAAAATGATTTGGGTTGGTAAAATACTTTTCCTCCCAGAGATTCTATCTC
>JBFEWI010000259.1:0-1861 GCA_041546475.1 Sulfurovum sp. | reverse complement strand
CGGCAATGTTCCTTCTTGGTGACCGTTACATCAGTACACTTGAAGAGATGAGCAAAAGTCCAAACTCTAAATTCGTTGTATATCCTGCCGATCTCCAGGAAGCGATAAAGGGGATGTTAGGAAATGTCTTTAAGAAATAACTGATTTTCTAGAAAGCATACAACCTTATAAAATTCTCTACTTCTTTATGTAAGGAAGTTGCTACATTGTTCTCAGTCTGGGCACTATGACACTGATACTGGATCTGACTCCGGTACAGTGGTCATCATAGCGCCAGTGTTACTTGTTCTCCCCCCATTTATCACGAAGACCATCAAACCAATACTAAATGTATGAACCACATTTTTACAAACCAATGAAGTGATGTACTTTCTAAGGTTTCTCCACACCCAGATTCTTCTTGGATGCAAATGATTAATTTTTATACAATTGTATGAACACTATTCATACAAAAATATTTTATACTGCTCATAAGCAAAATATATAACCAACTGAAATAACGTTATATCCTGCTGGACTAAGGAGTGATGATATACATAATCATCAATAGGCAATCAAGTTATATGGTGATTATCTTGCCTATAACACTATTATTAATTAAAAAAGGAATGAAAATGTCAAAACTACTTATCAAAACATGGGGGAAAGCATGTCTTATTTAGCACCTACGGAATTTGTGAAGAAAATGGTTGACTCTGGTGAGTCAAAAGTATATATGTCTACGAAAGATACACTGATCCGTGCTTACATGGCAGGAGCAATTTTGGCACTGGCGGCTGTCTTTGCAATTACTGTTGCGATGAAAACAGGTTCAGGTCTTGTAGGTGCAGCATTCTTCCCAGTTGGGTTCATTATGCTCTATCTAATGAGCTTTGACCTGTTGACAGGTGTATTTGTATTGGTGCCGTTGGCATGGATTGATAAGCGACCGGGAGTGACGGTAGGTCAGATACTTAGAAACTGGGGTCTTGTAGGACTTGGTAACCTTGCAGGTGCACTAACGGTTGCAGTGATGAGTGCATTCATCTTTACTTACGGTTTTAATACAGATGGTGGTGCGATTGCACAAAAAGTTGCGGGTATCGGTGAAGCGAGAACACTAGGTTATCAGGCACACGGTATTGCTGGTTGGTTTACGGTATTCATCCGTGGAATGCTTTGTAACTGGATGGTTGCAATGGGTGTTGTTGGTGCTATGATCTCAACATCAGTGAGCGGTAAAGCGATCGCTATGTGGATGCCGATCATGCTGTTCTTCTTCATGGGCTTTGAACACTCGATCGTTAACATGTTCCTTTTCCCATTCTCTTTGATCATGGGTGGTGACTTTACAATACTTGATTACCTTCTTTGGAATGAGGTACCGGTTGCACTAGGTAACCTTACAGGTGGTCTTCTCTTTACAGGGCTTACGCTTTATGCAACACACGTAAGAACTGGAGCAAAACGTGAATTGAACAATGCTTCATACAAATCAAAAGACTCTTCAGCTGCGTAAGCTGAAGTGTAAAAACACTAGTAAAAAAGGATAGATACATATGAAAAAAATAGAGATGACGGAAGCGATCATCCTGGCAAGAAAAAAGGCTGGTATGAGCTGGGAAGCGTTGGCTGAGAAAACTGGCCTGTCGACCACATTCGTTACTTCAGCTTGTTTGGGAATGAACAGCTTGAAAAAGGAGCCTGCAGAAAAACTGTGCGAAGTGCTTGGTCTAGAGGAAGAAGTGGCTGTGACATTACAGGAGTATCCTAACAAAACCTGGGATTTTACGATACCTCAAGATCCTTTGGTCTATCGTCTGTATGAAGTAGTCGGTGTCTATGGCGAGACGATCAAAGAGATCGTGGGCGAAAAGTTCGG
>JBFEWI010000076.1:0-7855 GCA_041546475.1 Sulfurovum sp. | reverse complement strand
TGGTATCGATACTCAGATTCTTAATTTTATTGCAGGTGAGATCAAAGACCTTGTAGACAATGGTGTCGAAGTCGGTATCGTTGTAGGCGGTGGTAATATCATTCGTGGTGTGACGGCTGCTGCAGATGGTATCATAAAAAGAACATCCGGTGACTATATGGGTATGTTGGCTACCGTGATCAATGGTGTTGCCATTCAGGAAGCCTTGGAGCATGCAGGGCTTGAAGCAAGACTTCAGTCTGCTATTGATATGCAGGAGATCGGTGAAGCTTTCATTGTACGTCGTGCAAGAAGACATTTGGAAAAAGGACGTGTCGTTGTGTTTGCCGGTGGTACAGGTAACCCATACTTTACAACAGATACCGCTGCGACTTTAAGAGCCTCTGAAATAGAATCTGACCTTCTTATCAAAGCGACCAAAGTCGATGGTGTCTATGATAAAGATCCAAATAAATTCGACGATGCTGTGAAACTCGATACTCTATCGTATGACCAGGCATTGGCGGATAATATTAAGGTCATGGATGATACTTCAATCGCTTTGGCGAAAGAGAACGGATTGCCTATCGTAGTGTGTAATATGTTTGAAAAAGGTAATCTTCTTGCGATTGTCAAAGGTGATATGAGCCTTTGTTCCGTAGTAAAATAGAGAATGAAACAATAAAGGAAAGAATATGATGAGAACAGAACAATTAACAGCAAAAGCACTTGAAAAAGTAGACTTTGATAAATACCTTCTTGCAAATGCAGTGGGAAAAAGAGCAGAAGCTATCGCTAACGGTGCGGAAGTACTTTTAGATATCGATACATCAGGCATGAAATATTCGGATATTGCACTCCAAGAAATCGCTGAAGGTAAGATCTCTGTCAGCCTAGAAGGTTAAACCCCTTTGGATGCTTTTCTCGATAAAGCTAAAAAGATAAACACTATAGAAGGGGCAAGTGCCCTTCTTTGGGAAGAAATCCCAAATCCTCTACCTGCAACAACCAAAGCACTGGAACATTCACTCGAAGCACATAAAGGGCAGACACGTAAAAGCGGAGAGCCATACATCGTCCATCCTATTTTGGTGGCAGCTATTACTGCCAAGATATCCAATGATGAAATGATGGTACAGGCTGCCCTCCTGCATGATGTTGTCGAAGATACACACTATACGATCGAAGAGCTGGAAGAGGAATTTGGCTATGATGTTGCACATATGGTCGAGGGACTCACCAAGATCGTTGAGATACGTGATGAAGAGTTGGTCCCTTCAGGTTCCGATGAAAGATTGATCAACTCCGCGCTTTCATTTCGAAAAATGCTTATCGCCTCGATCAAAGATGTGCGAGTACTTGTGATCAAACTTTGTGACAGATTACACAATATGATTACACTGGATGCATTGAGTTTTGCAAAACAGAAACGTATCTCTGAAGAGACATTGGTCGTCTATGCCCCTATAGCACATAGACTGGGTATTTCCAGACTTAAAAATCATTTGGAAGATCTGAGTTTTCGTTATATCTATCCTGAAGATTATAAGCGGATTGATACGTATATGAAATCCAATGCACAAAATTTGAAGTTTAAACTCAATGCTTTTATTCAAAATGTCAATGATACGATGGTAAAAGACGGGTTTGATGAAGATGATTTTGAGATCATCGGAAGGGTCAAACACTACTATTCCATCTATTTAAAGATGCACCGTAAAGGCGTGAGTATAGAAGAGGTATTGGACCTGCTGGCGGTCCGTATCATTGTAAAAAAACCCATAGATTGTTACAGGGTTCTGGGACTTGTGCATTTGAGGTTTACACCTCTGATCTCCAGGTTCAAAGATTATATCGCCGTACCCAAAGAAAATGGCTATAAGACGATCCATACGACATTGTTCTCAGAAGAAGGGATCGTGGAAGCCCAGATACGAACCGTAGAGATGCATAGACTCGCAGAGTATGGGGTTGCCGCGCACTGGAAATACAAGGATGGAAATATAGGTGTGAACTTGGCATGGCTTGAGAGTCTGCATTATCAAAATGAATCCATAGAAGAGTTCTATGAATTGGCAAAGTCTGATCTTTTCTCTGAAGATATTACCGTCTTCTCACCGAAAGGGGACTACTTTACCTTGCCGAAAGGATCGGTGGCCCTTGATTTTGCCTATGCCGTTCACTCTCAGGTCGGTGCCAATGCGGCGGAAGCCTTGGTCAATAAGCAAAAAGTGCCACTCCTGACCATTTTGAAAAATGGTGATATTGTGAATATTATCAAAGACAATGAAGTGCATTTGTATTGTTCATGGCTTGACACTGTAAAAACCTCCAGAGCCAAAGAGGGGATACGAAGCTCATGCAGAGCCAGAATAAAAGAGGCAGATACCTTAAGTGCATATAATATTCTGGGAACACTCTTCTCTCAAGAGAGCAGTGCGATGAAAGAGCTTTTAGAAAATATGGAGCATATGGATGCCATATATAAACTGCCGGTTCAGCTTGACTACTATAAAGAGACCATACATAAAGTGGCAGATTATATGGGTACCAGAGTCGTGCGTTTTTGGGAACTGCTTAAAAAAGGGTATAAAAAACCCTATATTAAAGAGTTGGAGCACTTTAAATTCTTTACGAACAAGCCTATAGACGGTGTAGAGTTTGATTATTGCTGTCATCCTAAGGTTGGTGACCAAATCGTTGCATTTTATAAGGGTAGTAAAGCTATTATACACCACAAATTATGCAAGAAGGCCTACGACAAGATGTTAGAGGGACAAGAGATGGTCTATGTGAGTTGGAGCGGTTCCAAACACTCCAGATACAGACTCACCATCAGTCTTCAAAACAGAAAAGGTATTTTGGCAGACCTGTTGGTGAAACTTTCTGATCTTAATCTCAATATTTTGAGTATAGAGTTGGGTATTAGAAATTCAGAACAAGCAGAGTTCTGTCAGATAGAAGTGGAGAGCAATGAGTCTAAAAAGCATCTTCTTGCAGAAAAAATTTCACGTCAGTTCAAATTGATAGAGATCATTAGTTTGGATGACGCATATAATAAATAAACAAGGGTAAGTAACAATGGTACAAAAGGCATTAGAAGAGATAAGTAGAGGTACTGCAGAAGTCATAGATATGGAACGTATTGAGAAATTGGTTTCAAAATATTATGAAGATGGCAGTACGTATACCGTTAAGGCAGGATTTGACCCTACCGGTGCTGATCTGCACCTGGGGCATACTGTTCTTCTTCAAAAGCTTAGAACATTTCAAAACCACGGAGGAAGGGTACAGCTTCTTATCGGTGACTTTACCGCAACGATAGGAGATCCTACAGGTAAGAGTGAAACAAGAAAAGTACTGGATAACGATACGATCATGGCCAATGCAAAAACGTACCAGGAACAAGTGTTTAATATTCTTGATGAGAGCAAGACAGAGGTCGTATTTAACTCTACCTGGCTCAATAAATTGGGTGCTGCGGGGATGGTTGCATTGACAACAACGTTCAGTGTGGCACGTATGCTTGAGCGTGATGATTTTACAAAACGTTTTAAAAGTGAGCAGAGTATCTCCATTTCAGAATTTTTATATCCGCTGCTTCAGGGGTATGATTCTGTCGAACTCAAAAGCGATATAGAGATCGGCGGAACAGATCAGAAATTTAACCTTTTGATGGGAAGACACCTTCAGCGTGTTTACAATGTAGGAAAAGAACAGGCGGTACTTATGATGCCGATCCTGGAAGGACTGGACGGTGTACAGAAGATGAGTAAGTCTTTGAACAACTATATCGGTATCACCGAAGAGCCTAAAGATATCTATGGGAAAACGCTTTCTGTTTCAGATGAATTGATGTGGCGTTATTATGAGCTTTTAAGTGAAAGATCACTTGAAGAGATCGCTACGATGAGAGAGGATGTACAAAAAGGCACACTTCACCCAAAAACAGTGAAGGAAAACCTGGCACTTGAACTGGTTACAAGGTTTTATAATGAAGAGTTGGCTACACTAGCCAAAGGAGAGTTTGATAATGTCTTTAAATCAAACCAACTCCCAACAGATATGAATGAAGTAGAAGTAGAAGAGGGCATCTGGATATGCAAGGCATTGGTAGATGCCGGAATTGAACCTTCTACCTCTCAAGCAAGAAGAGATATTAAACAAAATGCAGTGAGCATTGATCAAAAAAAGATCTCTGATGAGAAGTTAAATCTTACGACAGGAGAGTATATCCTGCAGGTAGGAAAAAGAAAGTTTGCAAAAGTGAAGGTGAAGTAGTGGCATTTAAATCTTTGAAAATTGGAAAATACACCATTGAGAAACCTATCGTGCAAGGTGGTATGGGTGTGGGTATATCATGGGACCAGTTAGCCGGTACTGTTTCAAAAGAGGGTGGTCTTGGTGTCATCTCCGCTGTAGGGACAGGTGTCTATAAAAACAGAAAGTACCTTGATGCCAAAGAGATGGTAGGAAAAGAGCACAGACCACTTGAAGCGATCAACTTTTACTCCTATACTGCACTTAAAAAAATATTTGACAACGCAAGAAAGATCTGTGGTGATAAGCCTTTGGCTGCGAATGTACTCTATGCACAAAGCGAATACAACCGTGTGGTAGAAGATGCATGCAGGGCTGGGGCAAATATTATCATCACCGGTGCAGGTTTGCCGCTCACGATGCCTGAAGCCACAAAAAATTATCCTGATGTAGCCTTGGTCCCTATTGTCTCTACGGCTAAAGCACTGCGTATTTTATGTCGTCGTTGGAAAAAGGCACATAATAGACTTCCAGATGCTGTCATCGTTGAGGGACCGCTAAGCGGGGGGCACCAGGGATTTAAATATGAAGAGTGTTTCATGCCTGAAAATCAGTTGGAAGCGATTCTTCCTCCTGTGGTTGAGGAAGCCAAAAACTGGGGTTCAATGCCTATTATTGCTGCTGGTGGTGTGTGGGACCATGATGACATTGTCAAAATGATGGAACTGGGTGCAGATGGTGTACAGATGGGTACACGTTTCATCGGTACAGTAGAGTGTGATGCAAGTCAAGTAATGAAAGATATTATCATCAATGCCAAAGAAGAAGATATCAAACTCTTTAAATCACCGGTAGGATATCCTGCCCGCGGTGTCAAGACACAGCTACATGAAGATATAGAAAAAGGCACAGCACCGAAAGTAGCCTGTATCTCAAACTGTGTTGCCCCATGTCATCGTGGTGAAGAAGCGAAAATTGTAGGGTATTGTATCGCAGACAGATTGACAGATGCGTATGATGGCATCAAGGAGACGGGACTCTTTTTTACAGGTGCCAACGGCTATCGTCTTACAGAGATCATCACCGTGAAAGAGCTGATGGATAAATTGATGAATGGAGAAGATAAGTAAGACTATGCCTAAGTCGAGTAGGGTTTTTCTTTTACTGCTGCTATTGAATACACTTCTGTTCTCCGGTGGGAACATGATACAGAAGGCTATTGTAAAAAAAGATGAACTGCGGCTTCTGTTCTCTAAAAATTTTAATAAAAAGAGCGTCAACCATTTTACACTCAGCAATCCTCCTAGAGAAATTTATGACTTTAAAAATACACGTATCGCACATAGTCGTGTACCGCTGGGACTTGGACCTCATGTCCGCTTGGCTCAAAATAACCCCGATACGGTACGTGTGGTGATCTCGGGTTACGGAACCTCAAAACCACTCGCCTATCAACCATTTTTTTCGAATAACAGCTATCATATTTCATTGCCTAAAGATAGCAGTGTCCTACCGGCCAAACGTTATAAAAAACCTCCTAAGAAGCCTAAGAAAGTGAGAAAAAAGTCTACATTGGTCCGCTCAAACAAGGATAAATTGATCGTGATAGATGCAGGACATGGTGGACATGATACCGGGGCTATAGGGGGAGGAAAAAGAGAAAAGGATCTTGTGCTCCAAATATCAAAAAGACTCGAGAGACAATTGAAAAAAGAGGGTTACTCTGTATCTATGACACGCAGGAAAGACCGTTTTTTAAAACTTCCACAGCGTACAAAAATCGCGGATAAGAAGAATGCAGCGATATTCATTTCCATCCATGCGAACTCTGTGCCTAAAAGAAAACAGAACAAGGTACACGGTGTTGAAACATTCTTCCTACAAAACACAAGAGATGCAAAATCTCAACGTATTGCACAACGGGAGAATAAAGCCGTGCTCAAAGGTATGAACAGACTGAGTCGTAATGTGGTCATTGATTCAGTGCTTTCAGGACCCAAGATCGTTGAGTCAAATAAGCTTGCCATTGATGTACAGCGAAGGATCATGACCAATCTGCATACAAGGTATAAAGGTGTGAAAGATGGTGGAGTGAGACATGCACCTTTCTGGGTACTTGTGGGTGCCAGTAGACCATCCATTCTTGTTGAGGTAGGGTATATTTCACATCCGACAGAACGTAAAAGACTTTTTACACCACGCTATCAGGAACTGATCGCTAAAGGCATTGCTGAGGGAGTCGATAGCTATTTAAACAATCGACAAAAAGAGATCGACCTCTAATGAATGATATGTTTGTAATACAGGATAAGAGATGATAAAACTTATAGTGGGATTGAGTACACTGCTTTTATTGTTGGGATGTGGTGGACCCGATGTTGACAGGTCAGACAGTCTTGTGGTTATAGATGCAGGACATGGCGGGCATGATTGCGGGGCAAAGTGCGATAGCAAGAAAGAGAAAGATCTGGTCCTTCAAATCACTAAAAAACTGAAAAGAGAATTTAAAAGTGAAGGGTACAAGGTCTATCTTACAAGAAACCGTGACAGGTTTCTAACATTGGGACAGCGTACCAGAATAGCAGATAGGAAAGATGCGAAGGTCTTCATCTCTATCCATGCCAATGCGATCAGTGATGAAAGTCGTTTTGATGAAGTGGAAGGTGTAGAGACGTACTTTTTACAAAAGACCAGAGATGAAAAGTCACAACGCATCGCCGCGAGAGAAAATGCCTCCGTTCTGAAAGGCACGGACAAGTTAAGTCAAGAGGTGATCATTGATTCGGTATTGAACGGACCTAAGATCATTCAGTCGCATAAGCTTGCCATCGATGTTCAAAATCACATAATGAAGCATTTGAACAGTGAGTATGATGATGTGAAGGATGGGGGTGTCAGACCTGCACCGTTCTATATACTTGTCGGGGCCAGCAGACCATCCATTCTTGTTGAGGTAGGATATATTACGAATTCCAAAGAGCGTCAAAGGCTTTTTACTTCAGACTATCAAGAAGAGATTGCCGAGGGTATTGTTGAAGGGGTGAACAGGTATTTGGATAATAGAAAAAGAGAGATAGGATTTTAGATCGATTTGGATTTTAGATTCCCGGGAAAGTACCGGGAACAATTAGATATATTATTTGTAGTTTTTGATCGCTTTTTCCAAGATAGCTGTTGCGGCTGCCTTGTCCTGGAACCCGGATACTTTTACCCATTTGTTAGGCTCAAGCATTTTGTATGTTTCAAAGAAGTTCTTGATACGGTTCAGTGTATGTTCTGGTACATCACCCAAATCTTGAATGTTCTTATAGGTCGGGTCTATCTTTTCTGTAGGCACAGCGATAAGTTTTTCATCTCCTCCGCTCTCATCTTCTGTCATAAGTACACCTACAAGTCTACATTTAATGAATGAACCTGCCTGAAGCGGATAGTCACACAATACAAGGATATCAGCCGGGTCGCCATCATCTGACAAAGTATTGGCTACAAACCCGTAGTTTGCAGGGTAGTGCATAGCAGAGTAAAGTACTCTATCTACTTCAACAGCACCTGAATCTTTGTCTATTTCATATTTGATCGCTGAGTTAAGTGGTACTTCTATAATTGCTTTTACAGC
>JBFEWI010000308.1:0-1312 GCA_041546475.1 Sulfurovum sp. | reverse complement strand
GTACTTGCTCTTAATGAAGTCACCGAGAACATGAAATCTATTGTGGACAGAGCAAACAACGAGAACCTGGATGTAGAGACATTCTATGCAAGTAGACAGGATATTGCAAAAGAGATCGCAAGAAAATTCGTTGCAAGTTACATGGTTCAGTTTGTTAAAGTTGATGGACAGAGCGACCTGGCGATCGATACAGAATATATCAATATAGGTAATGTTGCTCTTGATATGCTTGAATCTATGGGATATATCCAATATATGCCTGAAGGTGAAGGATTGCTTGATGTTGGGGTTCAGGATGTGTGGACAGATAACAACAAGAAGGCAGACAGGGGAGAGACAGAAAAGGTAAACGGCAAAAATGTGCCATATCTCACTGGTTCAGATGTTATAACATTCAAGCAGGATGATGCAATAAAAGTAAGAGGACACAAAGATAATGTCAGATCCAACAGTCTTATGTCAAAATACTCAGAGATGCTATCTCCTATTCTACAGGCACTGAACCCTGGTAACGAAAGAATACCTGATCATGCACCAAGCCTTGAAGATGTAGAGGCTAGAGATCACACCATGAGCAAGAACAGGAATGAAACGATCATAAAGATGGCATCTCAGCCTGTATATATCAAACCGGATATCATTGAATTGCTCAAAGAGATTGCTCTAGGTACAAAGAACATCACGCTTGCAGACTACATGAACAAGAATGAATGGGTAAAGATTATGTTCGGTATTGAACAAAAAGACTCAATCCCTACAGAATACCTGTCTGATTCTGGTAAGAATAAAAGCAGAATGGCCAATGCAGAAGCAGTAATCGATGCAATTAAGCAGTACATGGAAGCTGAAGCAGCTGGAGAACAGATGAACATGGCAGAACTGTATTTCACTTACTTCTCTGCAGTCAATATGAGAATCCATGCTGATGAGATCGCTTTCAATTTCCAATCAGACAACTTCTTTGCAAGACACATCCTTTCTCCTGTTGAGACGGAGTATGTCACAGAAACAAAAGAAGAAGTAGAGTCATTGGTTCTGGCTGTAGCAGAAGAGCTCAGTACGCCATCTGAGACCATTTCTCCAGAAGAGGTAATGTTCTACCAAGAGCCGTCAAAAGACGCTCAGGAAACGATCCTCGATGGATTAAACGCACTTCTTCAAACTGGAGCAATAGAAGATACAAAATACTACTACAATAAAGTATTGATGGAACATCCTAGAACCAAAGCTCTGATGGAAAGTGGAAAATCTATAAACTCTATTATTAAGGTTCTTCAGGCAGTACAGGCTATCAGAGATGGGGTAGCCGAAG
>JBFEWI010000157.1:0-4292 GCA_041546475.1 Sulfurovum sp. | reverse complement strand
GCCACAAGACTTGAAAAAGAGATACTCTCTGCAGAACAGGATGTACTGAAGATCATCAACAAAGAGATCACTTTCAGACTGGGTGCTTCTTATACTATCGGTGCATATATCATCCCTGGTCAGTGTCTTAACACGATCGGTGAAGCGATCAACAACAGTGTAAGCTTAGATATAGAGCAAAGTGATAACATCATCGAAAAACTCAAAGACAGAAAATTAGATGTGGGTCTGATCGAATCGCCAATTATGGATAATGACCTTATTTACAGAGAGTGGTTGGAAGATGAACTTGTCGTAGTGAGCAATGTGCCTATCAATAAAACACTCAAAACAGAAGAGCTCTATGACTTTGATTGGATCTGTCGTGATGAGGGGTCACATACAAGACGCGTTGTCTCTGAAGTGTTTGAAGAGTTAGGTGTTTCATGTAAAAGCTTTAACGTATTAAGCGAAGTCAATAATACGGCAACCGTACTGCAAACGATCAAAAAAAGTGAGAAAAAACCGGATAAACCGGTAGTATCTATCATATCAAAATATGCGATCATGGATGAAGTGGCGAATGGTGAGCTTTTTGAAGCAAGACTCAGAGGGTACACTATGACACGTAAATTCTTTATTGTGTATTCTAAAGAGAATAAACACAATGCCTATGTAGATAACGTAGTGAACTATATCTTGGCAGGACGCTGCTAAGATCAGATCTATTTTTTATTCTTGAGAAGCTTTTTATTCTCAGGGTTCTTTAAAAGTGCTTCCATAGATGATTTTTTGGAGGCACTTGCTTCTTCTTTCTTTTCTTGCTCTATCACCGGCTGTGCAAAATTGATGACAATAGGGTTATCCCCTACAAAGAGCTGTTTGATAGCCAACAGAGGCATGGATACTGTTGAACCGAAATTATCACTCCCAAATCCTGCTTCAAAAGAGAAATATTCATTGTTTAACTGGGCACTTTCAAACGTAAAACCGCTCAATATAAAGAGAACTGTATCATCAAAAGAGTCTTTGATATCAGCAGGGAGTTCGGGTGTAAATGTAATATATTTTACTTCACACGCCAATGCAAATTCCTGGTTTTTGCTAAACAGGTATTGAATAGTTTCATAGATATGTGACTGCATCAGTGTACGATATTCAGGTGTTTGTAAAAGGTTGATGGTCATTATGCACCCTTTATGCTATTTTGTGTGGTTCGATATTTAGAATTTTAAATCCTATCATAGCATTCATTAAAGCTACTTGTGAGTAGTTTTGGAGGTCTTCTTTTTTGATCTCTTTTAGTTGGAGAAATCCCTCATCGAGCAATTTGGCTCTCATCGTACCCTCAAGCAGAGGTTTTGCAGGTGTGACCCAGTGTTCACCATCAAAAAAAGCGATATTTGATATGGTCGTATCGGTCAGATAGCCCTCTTTTTCTATGATCACATCATCGACATCTTTGTTGGATTCAAGCAAGGCATTTAACGCATCTCTGTTGGCATATTTCAGACTGTATTCAATATCTGAGGAGACGATCTTCAGGCTATCTATCTCTTTTGGCGAGTAGGGTATATACTCTATAGAGTGTAAACGTTCTGCGTAGAGGATACGGCAACGATACACACCTGTTTTGGGTGCATCTATACAGGAAGCAAGATCGAGTATTTCATGGGAATCAAAGAGTATTTGACGGCTTTTGTTACATCGCTGCTGGTGGTAGCCGAGGTTATGTATCTTTCCCCCCTCTATCCTGATCGTTTCAAGTAAAAGAGGTGCTTTTGATTGTTCTTGTGACATTAGGTGTCAAAGAGTTCTGTAGAGAGGTAACGTTCCGCCGTATCACAGAGTATCGTGACGATGGTCTTGCCTTTGTTTTCGGGTCTGCTTGCGATGGTGTAGGCTGCATGCAGGTTCGCCCCTGCTGAAATACCGATAAGCAGGCCTTCTTCTCTGGCGATTTTCTGTGCCATGGCAAAAGCGGCTTCATTGCTCACTGCAATGATATCATCATAGATCTCTGTATTGAGTATCTCAGGTACGAACCCTGCACCGATACCCTGGATTTTATGCGGTCCGGGCTGTCCCCCCTCCAGGACTGGAGAATCCGAAGGTTCAACGGCTATAACTTCAAGTGAAGGTATTTTCGTTTTGAGTATCTCTCCCGTACCGGTGAGTGTTCCGCCCGTACCTACAGCAGCCACAAAGATATCCAGATCGCCTGCCGTGTCATTGAGGATCTCAAAGGCAGTGGTTTTCCGGTGAATATCCGGATTGCTAGGATTGTTGAATTGCTGAAGTACTTTCGCATTCTCTAACTCTTTTTCCAGTGAAGAGGCTTTTGCGATAGCCCCGCCCATACCTTCCGAAGCCGGTGTAAGCACAAGCTCTGCACCCAGGTGCATAAGAAGTTTACGGCGTTCTATACTCATAGATTCAGGCATGGTCAAAATGAGTTTAAGCCCTTTGGATGCACAAATGGCCGCAAGGCCGATACCTGTGTTCCCGCTTGTGGGTTCAATGATGGTAGTGTTCTGATCGATCTCACCTGATTTGAGCGCTGCATTGATCATGTTAAAAGCGATCCTGTCTTTGACCGAAGAGGTAGGATTCATAAATTCACATTTACCTAAGATAGTGGTGCCTGTCTCTTCCGAAAGTGTATTGATCTTGACCAAAGGGGTATTCCCTATCAGTTCTTCAATATTGTTTGCAATCATTTCCCATCCTTGTCCATTTGTTTAATGTTAGCAGGTTATTTTTGAGTACGTGCTTTAATGTCACGATTTTCAACCTCATTGTAGACAACTTGCACACTCTATGAAACATTTATGCATTTCTTATTCTATGTATCGGTTATTACTCTCTTATTTCTTTGATACTGTAGGCCAGGGTCTCATCTGCATACATAGGGACCACACCGTTGTAATCTGATGGAACGGTAAACGCTTTTTTCTCAAGGATAACGGTTTTGCTCACAGGTGTCACACCGTAGATCTTTTGGGCATTGCCTGAAACAAAAGCCTGGAGATTTTCCAGTGGGGCATTTTCATTTTCAAAAAGTTCAGCCAGGACCTGCAGGGCTATGGGTGCAGTAAAGACACCTGCTGCACACCCGCAAGACTCTTTGGCATGCTTCGGATGCGGTGCAGAGTCTGAACCGAACATCACTTTAGGGTGTGCTTCCAGGGCGACTTTGAGCAACGCACTTCTGTCCTCGGGACGTTTGGCTATAGGTTTGCAGAAAAGATGCGGTTTGAGCATGCCTCCGGCGACATCATCAAGGGTGATGATCAGATGGTGCAGGGTAATGGTCGCATAAAGGTTTTCAAATCTATCTAACGCTTCGACACTCTCTTTGGTGGTGATATGCTCCATGATGATCTTCAGTTTCGGAAAAGCAGTGGCCAATCTCTCATAGATACTGACGAACTCAGCCTCTCTGTCCATCACAAAACCATTGGTCTCGCCATGCACACACAGCGGGATATCCAGTTCACTCATCGCTTCAAGTGCAGGACGCAACTCTTCCACATCAAAGCCGCTGACCCCGCCTTCGGAGTTCGTGGTGATACCCGCAGGATAGAGTTTGATCGCTGTGATATCCTCTTTGACCGACTCTAAAAATGCTTTGTCATAGGTGGGTTTGAAAAAAAGTGTCATATAGGGTGTGAATTTTTCCTCGCCTATGGCAGCCATGATACGCTGTTTGTAGGCGACTACTTCCTCTTTACTGCTGACCGGCGGTACAAGGTTGGGCATGATGATCGCACCTGAAAAAGTGCTCGCTGAGCTTTGAGCGATATTTTCCAACATCTCTCCGTCTCTGAGATGTAAATGCATGTCAAGTGGTGCGTCTAATTGCATCAAAGTCCTTTAAAACATAATAGTCTGTATTGTCAGGGTTCGTACTTTTGGGTACCAACCAATAGATGACATCAATTTTGCCACAAAATGCATTAAGTTTGAGTAAAGCTGCAGGCTTTGGGGGTTCGAAGTGGACCAACGGGTAGTCTATACCACCTTTAAAGAGTTGATTGCACCGTAAAATACGTAAAGAGCTTGCAGTGAATGCTTTATGGGGTGCATTGAATTCAAACTGCCATTTGGCATATTCTGAACAAGAGGGATAATAGCGGCAGCTTGCAGGTAACATTTTGGAGATGTATTGATAGCCTTTGATAGGTCCCAAAAAGAAGTTTTTCATGGCGTATTATAGTTAAAAAGGAATGTAGAGTCAATTTTTTATTTTGTGCTATAATCCCTAACATGAATCATATACAACGCAAGTTTTTAGTCTCGGCAGACATCCG
>JBFEWI010000297.1:0-1413 GCA_041546475.1 Sulfurovum sp. | reverse complement strand
TCATGTCCTCTGAACCACTCAAGTAAATAGCGCCAGCTTTTACCTACCTCTTCTTGTGCAGTGAAAAAAGCGCGTCCCTGGTATCCTCTCTCATATAAAAAAAGAATGATCGCTGCACTGAGTACATTATCCAATTGTGCCGAGAGATACCCATCCTCATAGGTCAGTGTATCCACATAGGCTACAGGTGTACCCGCATACAAATGTTCCAGCCCTTTTACCTTGAAAAGAAGGTTTAATCTGCGTTCACACATATAGGCACTGTCTATCTCTCCTAACCCCAGATAGGCCCCGGACCATGGATCATAGGCTTGGACACGCTGGTTCATAAAACGTCCTATAATATCTTTATAGGTTTTTTCAGCCACAGAGTCCCCTGTCAGATCCCCTCTGTTCTGGGCGGTAAACGCTGCATATTGAAATTCATTGGGACCTGTACAGATAAGACCATGGCGGTCAATATGCGCAGAGATCATACCATTATCAGGTTCAGATCCTTCTGCTACTAGCAAACCTTCATGAAGCGTTGCGGTGATCCCTCTCTCTTCCAGTTCTCTTTTCAAGTAAAGAAAAAAAGAGTGCTCGGCACCTACCACAGAAGGGGTTCGTATAAGCTGTTTCAGTATATCAAGAAAACGACCTATCTCTTCGGATTCACCGCCAGTCTCTTGCATATGTTTTAAAAAGATCCTCTTAAACACATTACCCTGCTTTCTTTCATAAAATTCATACTAATTATTGCATACATAAGCTTCTAAAAGCACCTGTAACACGCTAAAAAAGATTTTATTTCACATTTATTTTGCGCTGTACAGATGGTGAAGAATCTATAGTCCACACTGAATACACACATTCATTTTATACTATTTTAAATGGAATCTTTAATGATGAGAAAAGAGAGACATACAATTTTTTATGATAAAAGTGACAAGGACGATATGTTATGAAAGCATCAGATCTATTTATCAAAGCATTAGAAAATGAGGGTGTTGAATATATATTTGGGATTCCCGGAGAGGAGAATCTGGACCTTTTAAATTCCTTGCAGGACTCCAGTATTCAATTTATTTTGACCCGTCATGAACAGGGTGCAGGGTTTATGGCCGCAACCTATGGACGACTCACGGGGAAAATCGGTGTATGTATGGCTACACTGGGACCGGGAGCAACCAATCTCGTGACACCTGCTGCGTATGCTAACCTGGGAGGTATCCCCATGTTGATAATCACAGGTCAGAAACCGATCAAAAAAAGCAAACAGGGACGTTTTCAAATCATAGATGTGGTGCACATGATGGAACCCATTACAAAATATACCAAGCAAGTGGTCAACGGAAACAACATCGCTGCTGTGGTACGTCAGAGTTTCAAATTAGCTGTACAGGAGAGACCCGGTGCAGTGCATATTGAACT
>JBFEWI010000293.1:0-1435 GCA_041546475.1 Sulfurovum sp. | reverse complement strand
TACAGCAAATGTAAGTACAAGTGCTAAATCTTTTCTTGCTTCTTTACTCCATGAAGCTGAAATGAAGATCAATGCTGCAGAACCAGCCATAAGTGCCGCCCACATCATTTGCATCACTTCAGTCGGTGCTTGCCATAACTCTCTTGCACTTGATTGTGCCATAATGATCGCTGTATATGTTGTAACAGGAATTGCCAAGAATACCATGAACGGCATGATCTTTTCATAGAATCCAGAGTTATTTCTAGCTATTGCAGTAAGTTTACACTTCTTACCACCGAGACCCGGGAATGCATCTGCCACACCGATAACCATAAGGATAGTAATAAGCGCTAGGAAAAGTGATGCCATCCATGCACCCACAGTAATTGATGAAGTCCAATGAGGATGTGTGAATATATGTATCATTCTGTATGGCTGATGCAGATCGATCAATGTAAATAATAAGAATACGTTCAATGATACGAATGCAAGTACTGGCATTAACCATCTTAAGTTAGGCATATCATCTTTTTTATGTCTAAACCATAGGAATGCTGCCAAGAACACCACACCTGTACCGATACTTTTTGCCCACATATTTACAGTAATGATACTACCCCAAACAAGTCCTTGAATCGGTACGTCAAGTGTTACAACTGCTTGCGTTGCATTAATTGTACTTTCTACCATCTTAGTGACCTCCCTCATTTTCGTGTGATTCAGCATCTGTCGCTGATTCAATAAAACTTGCGTTATCTGTTGGACCATGGTGTCCAGTAAACGGTGCTAAGAATCTATCAAGGATACCGTGGTTTTTGTCTCCTACATGCTCTAAGTGAGTAATGTCATTAAAGAGACTGAATCCTTCAATTCTCTGATGCGCAAGCGGGTTCAATGTTGCATTACCGCCACCTACATAAAAGTGTGTTGGGCTTGTGTGCTTCTCTGGTTTACGTACTTGAACCGCACCTTTGTGTTCCATAATATAAAGTGAAATATGACTGTGGTCATCTTCAATATCACCAAATATATTTGCTTCAACAGGACATGCAACCACACATGCCGGCATCATTCCGCTCTCAATACGGTGTGCACAGTATGTACATTTGTCTGCTGTATTTGTTTCAGGGTCCATATAGATCGCTCCATAAGGACACGCCATCATACAACCTGCACAACCGATACATCTGTCACTATCAATGTTTACGATACCATTCTCTAGATAATGTAGTGCAGATACAGGACAGATACGCTCACATGGCGCACTCTCACAGTGATTACAACGTAAAGGTGTAAATGATCTTCTAGTGTCCGGGAATGTTCCCAAATCTATATATTTAACACGTAAACGCCAAGTACTCAATGGAACTTCATTTTCCACTTTACAAGCAATCTCACAACCTTTACAACCCATACATAGGTTAAGGTCAACTAAGAAACCTAATTTCATGCT
>JBFEWI010000057.1:0-9200 GCA_041546475.1 Sulfurovum sp. | reverse complement strand
GCCACTGACATGTTAAGCAGCATCGCTCTTTTTGCTTTTGCTTCTTTTAAAATAGGTGCCAAAACCTCAAGGTCAGATTTCACACCCGCGATCACTATCTGTCCTTCAGCATTATAATTGACAGGCCATACTTTCAACCCTGCCTCTCTTTGCGCATCACAAATCTCTTCAACCACCTTATCCTCAAGACCAAGAGATACCATCATCCCTACATCCTGACCGGCACATGCTTCAGCCATCAGCTTACCGCGAAGATTCACCAGTTCCACAGCATCTATCGCATCGATGGCACCTACGGAAACCAGTGCAGAAAATTCACCCAGTGAGTGCCCCAATGCATAGACCGGTTTGATAGGCATTTCATTTTCAAACAGCTTATGCGCTATAGCAGATACAAGCAGGATAGCCGGTTGTGTAAACTCTGTTTTTTCAAGCTTATCATTCTCTTCAAAAAGCAGGTTTTCAAAATCTATACCTGTTCTTTCAGTGGCATCTGCCACCATCTGTTTTGCTACATCGGAATTGTTGAAAAAGTCTTGACCCATACCTACAGCCTGAGAACCCTGGCCCGGGAATAAAAATGCACATTTGATTGACATACGTGTCCTTTAGAAGATTTAAATATTTTATGTATTTTACCATCTTTAAATTATGATATGATAGTAATACAAAAACAAGCAGGAGTATTATCATGAGTAAAAAGTATATTTGTACCGTTTGTGACTACATTTATGACCCTGAGATCGGTGACCCTGACTCAGGTATAGCACCTGGTACTGCCTTTGAAGATATCCCAGAAGATTGGGTCTGTCCGGATTGTAATGTAGGTAAAAGTGATTTCGAAGTACTTAAAGAGGCATAGTCCGTAAGACTATTTTAACTGCAGCTCTTTCTTGATGGCTTCTATCAGTTTTTGGAGTTCTATATGATACTTCCCAGGATAGATAGGCAGCATATCAAGTTTATCATAGACAAAAATAAGACTGAGAGTTTCAGCTAGCTTGAACATACTCTCAGCCCCGATGAGCTTTGCATGTTTTTCAAGGTCTATACAGAACTCTTTGATCTTGTTGATCGCTTTTTGATTAACGATATCTCTAAAATAAATATCAGAACGCTCAAAAGTATCTAAAAAGTTTTTCAATTCACTGGCATATGTCAAACCGATATTCTTCGTGTTCGCTTCTCCTATCGCCTTATCCAAGATTGGCATATCCATCCCTCTATTTTTTTCGATCATAGCCTCAAGACTCTCTTGTATCTTGCTACTGTGATCTTCATGCTTTTCATGATCCTTGTTGCCCTGAAGGTGTTTTTCAAGATCAACAATATTCATCTTTGAGTGTGACCGTACCTCTCTATACGCTGTTTCCGTTTTAAAAAGCGCTATGATCAATTCATAGACACTCTCTTCTGTCACAGGTTTGATCAAATTGGTAGAGACACAGATCATATTACGCTCTACAATATGTGCATCTTTAAGCAGTACATACTTAAGCGGTATATTCTGTTGTATCCGAGCGATTATATGTTCAAACTCTTTGGTATTAAGATGCTCGTCCACAATTAAGATATCATAAGGCGTGAGATCATTTCCCTGTGCTTTAAAGGCATCAAATCCCACATCCACATCATATAGAAAGTACTTAAACATTTTTTCGATGCTGTGTGCTATGGCTTTATTCTCACAGATCAGTAAAACTTTTTTACCCAGCATTGAGACATTTGGTAGTCTATAATGCCTTCTATGTCCCAATTCACTGATCTTGAACGGTACATCTATATGTATATCCGTATTACTCTCATACACGATCTTTCCGTCAAGCATCTCTAGATCATTCACTAGATCGGTCTTTAAGAATTGCCGAATCTTCTTTTTTTTGATATGCGTGTATTTGATCCTAAAAGAGATAAACTCTTCATAGACAAAATCTTCAGGCGCATCCAAAAAGAGTATGATCTCTTTTTGATCGGTATTCTCACAAACAAAAGTGAGTACTTTACTGAGCAGGCGTACCAATGCATCAGGATTACCTCTCAATTCTCTAGGTATTGTTGATTCCATATCATAAATCAGTTCGATATTTTTTTCTTCTCTGATCGTTTCTACAGAAGAAAACAGAGTCATCAAAACGATATTAATGTCAAAAAGCTTTTCTATCTTATTCATACCATCCCTTCAAAATCCTACAAATTATCATATCAAAATATCTTATAAATACACATTGTTTTAGAGTATATTTTACTCAGTAAGTGGTTAATTCTGTATAAAAAGGATTAGGGGTGAAAAAGTAGATGTATGTTTTTAAGCGAAGTAGCGCCTATCTTTCAATCAAAGATAGGGCTGAAAAAATGAAGGATTAGTGACAACCACATCCTGAACCACAGCTACCGCCAGCTGCAGGTGCACCGCCAACTACACCAGATGATACTTCATCTGCAGTTGCTTCTCTTGCACTTAAAACTGTCACTGAGAACATAAGGTCTTTACCAGCCAATGGGTGGTTAAAGTCAACATTCACCTCTTTATCATCAAAAGATTTTACTGTCACTTGTACAGTCTGACCATCTTGACCTTGACCATAAAGTGTCATACCTTCTACAAGGTCCACACCTTCGAACTGCTCGATAGGAAGTGTTTGGATTGCTTCTGGATTTACATCACCGTATGCATCTGCAGCAGCAACCATAATATCTCCGCTTTCACCTTGAGACATACCTACAAGTGCATTCTCAAGACCTGGAATGATCTGTCCTTTTCCAATGATGAACTCAAGTGGTGCACCACCTTTGTTGCTGTCTACAACTTCTGTTGTACCTGCTTGTTTTACTTCGTATTCGATACCGACTACACAATTTTCATTTGTTACTGTCATAATGTTTCCTATATATTAGATTTGTGCTATTCTAACTAATCAAACTTTAGTGAGCCTTAGGCAAGAGATATTTTTTCTCTTATGTATCCCGGACCATAGGTCCTGGATTTATGGGTTAATCATCCTGGCATCCATGTCAGAACAGCCTGTAACATGCCATAGAAGAAATATATAGGAGGTAAATCGTTAGAATTTAACGCTTTTACCTTTTCCCGTAAATCTTGCTCAAATCCTCTTTGGCAAAAGGCATATAGGTATGTCTGGTGATAACCACTTTTGTTTGATAGTTGGACCAGTGATAGATCACAGGTACATCCTTAGGATCGATATGTATACAGCCATGAGACATCCAGTCCACACTTCCCTTATGCAGAGCATGTCCCTTTTTTGTAAACTTCATCATATAATCCATGTTGTTCACCCCGCTCTCATCAGGAAAATCCTTGGACATATGATAACGCTTTTTTTGGAAGATCGTGAAAACCCCTGAAGGGCTTCTAAACTCCGGGGCACCGGAAGTCACCGGACCGCTCCACCATACAGTACCATCACGGTCCACCGCATAAAAACGGCCATCACTTCCACGTTCGCGTACAGAGACCACGATAAAATCTTTTCCTGTGAGATCGACGATCTTTTCACTCTCATCTTTGATCTGTTTAAAAACCGTTTTAGCGATAGGCATCGTCTCTGTCCCTATAGGTGGCAGTATTTCAACCTCGTCACCTGCCATACCTGCAGTCAACAAAGTCATAACGATAAAGAGGATTTTAAACATCATATGGTCCTAAAGTTTTTTCAATCTTTCTTTAGCGATCTTTGCCGTTTTCTTGCCTTTGTAGTTCTCTATAATATTCTCATAAAATGCTTTTGCCTGGCCTTTGTCGCCTGTTTCCTCAAGTGAAACAGCCGTATGCAGGAGCAGCGTATCTATATAGGAAGCCTTGTCATAGATACCCGCACTCTTTTTAAAATAGAATATCGCATCTTCATACTTCTTGGTATAGTAGGCTATTTCTCCCAGATAGTAGTTTGATGCTGCAGGCTTATAGCCTTTAGTATCAGTGATCGTAAATCTTTTTGCTGCTTCATCGTAGCGCTTCTTTACAAAATACCGTACCGCTTCACTGTAAAGCGTTGCATTGCTTTTACCCTCAGTGGATTCATTCTCTGTAGTGGATGCTTTTGTGACACTTTGTATCTGACCTTTATGGCCCAAGGCATTTTGCAACTCTTCCTTACTCACATAGTTGGCATTGATCTCGTCGATCATAGCCGCTAGTTTCTGAAGCAATGCTGTATTGGATGAACCATTCGTCTCCGTAGAAGAAGCTTTAGACTGCTGCAGCTCATGGATAGATGCACTCAACCCCTCTATGATCGTAGTCAACCCGTCTATTCTTTCATTTTGCTGGTCTATTTGCTGCTGCAGGGAAGCCAGGCTTGCGTTACTGCCTCCTGTGGTTTGTACATTTACCGTAGATTCATCCGTCCCAAACCCGTACACAGAAGGTTCTGCATAGACAGACATTGTACTTGCAGAGATCATACAAACACACGGTACTGCAATCTTCTTTAGTATACCTCTCATCTCTATCCTACTTTATTAAACGTAAATCAACTCTTCTGTTTCGCTGATAACAACTGTCACTGGTGTCAGTACATACGGCATTACTTTCACCAAAGCTCACCAGTACCATTCTACTTGGATCGATCCCCTGTGCTGCGATACTGTCTTTTACTGCTTTGGCACGCTTTAAGCCCAGTGCATAATTGTACTCGTCTGTACCAAACTCATCACAGTTACCCTCTATTTTGATTTTAGACGCTGCATTATTGGCAACTTCTATATTTTGATTCATATTCTTTTGCATATCCGGAGAGATCGAATAGTCTGCAAAACCGAAATAGATACTTTTGAATCCATCGCTGCTGCTGTTATAAGTGGCAGTTGATCCATCCCCATACGTATTTTCATCTATACTGACCGTATCACCTTCGATATGGTTTGCATCAGAAATATTGTTCTTGCCTGCCAGATCGGGTGCTGGTTGTGCACATCCGAGCAAAAGTAATGAAATGAGTGATGTCGTTAAAAGCAGTTTATGTGTCATAATGTATCCTTTTTTATTAAAATAGTCTCAGAGCAGTCACTATAGAACTTTCTGAAAAAAATGTATTACCAATCAATGGATTGAACTTTTCTGTCGTTGAACGGGAAAAGTAGACTCTGATGACTAGACAAATTTGTATATCCTATGGAAGAACTGCGACCACTCTGTTTAAGATAGAGTATCACAGATCCGTCCGTAGAAAAACGGGGGAACTGGTTCGAACCTGTGGTGGTGATCGGTCTCGTGTCTGAACTGCCTGTAGAGGCAAGGTAGAGATTAAAGGTATTATCCCCAAATGCATTACTGCTCTCCCTGCTGGAGTAGACAATTTTATCACCATAGGCATCACAGGCATTGTTATTACGTCCATGATAGACCACTTGAGAGGTCGGTCCACCTGCTATAGCCTTTTTAAATACATTGGCATAGCCCAACCGGTTAGAGACAAAAACGATACGACTCTCATCATCTACATATCTGCCGTTCACATCAATCCCTTTAAAGTTCGTGATCCTTCTCTTCGATCGTGATGCAAGATCGAATTCATAGATATCTGCCTGCCCTTCAGGTGCCATCGTAAGTAGAAGTTTCGAACCATCACTATTGACATCAGAACAGACAAGCATTCCTGCAGAACTGGCTATCTTCGTTTTTCTTCCATTATAGATATTCAGTTTGTAGAGTGTAGGGAGTGTCCCCTTGTAAGAGGTATAGTAAATATTTCTCTGTGCTCTGTCCGCCCATTTAGGGAAGAGGTTCAATCCGCCTTTGATAATGGTTTTTTTATAACTGAAGGTATAATCAGCCAAGCGTATTTCACTGCGTCCAGGCGTAGTATAGACAGCATAGGCAACATAACGATTGATCCAGGCAATACTTGGATATTGTAAAACATTGTTAATATCACTTACCGCTTTGTGTATAAGAAACGGCATTTTTGCATTTGATGAGATCGCATAGCTTTTTTTAAAGAGCTGTGTACCGTTGGATGCTTTTAAAAGTCGTACCAGAAGCTTTGCACCTGAGCGTTGGTCCATGGCGTACTTAATGACATACTCCTGGTTTTTCAAAGCCGGTATGATATAGTCAGAAGATAGTTCACCTATGTGGTGTGTAGTATCCGGTAAAAAATGTCCGGAGACCTTTAGGTCTGAAAGTAAGATATTGAACACTTTACTGCTCGGATCAGGTGAACCGTCCATAAGCGCAATACGTGCACGCTGCTCCACATCTTTTTCTATTTTAAGTGTTGCATCTACCCCAAAAACGTTCAATGTAGAAAAGGTCATAAATGCGAAAATGACTAATAAATATCTCAAGAATATTCCTCTGTTTTAGTGTTGGTTTTAGTCTGTATTGTATCCTTGCTCTCTTAAAATATTCATTAATTAATATCAAAATATTTTTTGCTGATCGAATTTATGATAAAATAAAAAATAAAGGAGTCTGCCTTGAATGATACAGTGATAGCCCTAGCCAAAGCTGCTATTTCAGCGGCACTGAATCAACCTGAAGATTTTGACCTGGAAAATGCTTTAAAGACCTATCCTGCTCTTAAAGAAAAGGGGGCTGTTTTTGTCACCATTAACACAAAACCTCACGGACAACTTAGGGGCTGTATAGGTTCACTGCATGCCTCTCGCCCGCTCTATGAAGACATTATACATAATGCGCAGGCAGCTGCCTTGTATGATCCCCGATTTTTACCGCTAAATGCAGAAGAGTTGGCCCAGATTACACTGGAGGTCTCCATTCTTTCAGAGCCTCAAATAGTCCATTATACAGATGTGGAAGACCTAAAAAGTAAAATCGTTCCTTTCCAGGATGGTGTCGTCCTGAAACTGGATGGCAGACAAGCTACCTACCTGCCTCAGGTCTGGGAGCAGTTACCTCGATTTGATGATTTCTTCTCCAGTCTGTGTATGAAAGCCAATCTTGGAAATGACTGTCTTTCCCGACATCCTGAGATCTCTACCTATAGCGTCACAAAGTATAAAGAAGCATAAGACTATTCAGTAGCGACGAACTCAACATCCAATTCATAGGCTCTGTTTCCCTTATGCGGGCCAAAGCCTATCTTTTTCAACTGTTCTAAGTAAGCCATGAGACCTGTATTGAATGCTTCATTTCCTGATGCCGTGACCACTTTGTATTGAAATGTACCGTTGGGCTCCACTCTTAGCCATACTTTTGCTTTTTCGCCTGCATACTCACTTTGTGCCGGCCAACCTTTCAGTTTCTCTTCTATCTTTGCCAAATAGGCGTTCTCAATACCAACATCGCTCTTTTTTTGTTTCTTTAATGAATCAGAGACAAGATCACTCGCACTTGGTTTCTCTGAAATTTTTTTCATAGTGTCTTTTTTTGGTTTTACTGGTATCTTCACCTTTTTAGGTTGTTCCACTGTTTTCTTGGAAGAGATGTTGGCAAAGAGATCTTTTGGTTTATTGACCTTTTTAGGCCTGGTTGTGTTGACATCTTTTTTCTTTTTGACAACCTTTGCTTTTTTCACCACCTTTTCTTTGATAACCTTCTTCTCAACGACTTTCTTCTTCACTGCTTTTTTAGGTTTAGGCTTAGGTTTCTCTATTATCTTAGGTGCCGGTTTTATCTCTTTTTTCACCTGAGGCTTGGGTTCACTCATCGAGACGCGTATACGTTCTTCATTTTTCTTCACAAAATGTACCGGTTTTTTTGCGTCACGTGTATTGAAATAGAAGAGGAGTAGCCCAATGACACTGATATAGATGCCAACAGCCAACAATCCAGATATAAGTGTAGAGGACTTTTTGATCATAATGTTATCAGTGAGACCTTCTCGAAACCTGCTGCTTTCACACTTTTGAGTAGATACATAATATTTTTGTATTTCAAGGTTTCATCTGCACGTATATAGACTTCAGAGCTTTTATCATACTTCACTGACTGATTGACAAAATCATCTGCGAAAGTATCTAATGCATAGGTATCTTTGCCAAGATAGATCTTTTGATCTTTGTCCATACGGATCGTAAGAGTTTTTGGTTTTTCTACTTTGACCGTTTTAGATCCTTGAGGTAGTGTGATCTGTTCCTGGAAAGTGATCGTAGGGGCTGTGACCATAAGAATAGCCATCAACACCAGCATCACATCTACAAGTGGTGTAATGTTCAAGTCTGGATCATCATCCCAACTAAACATTATTCGTCACCGCTAACCTGAGAGAGGATCACTTCTGCTTGAGAAGAGAGCAGTGAACTCAACTCATACGCCTTACGCTTGAGTATCAGATGGAACGAATAGGCAAATATCGCAACCGCAATACCTGCTGCTGTCGCGATCAGCGCTTCAGATATCGCCGGGGCAACAACACTTAAAGAAGCACTCGATTGTGCACCTAATTTCGTAAACGTTTCGAGTATCCCGACAACCGTACCAAAAAGACCGATAAAAGGAGAAGTGGAGGCGATAATAGAGAGCCAGGTCAGACCTTTTGTAGATACACGTATCGCATCGGAAGATGCTGCTTGTAGTATCGCCTTATTGGGTACATTGACACGAGACAGATAAGTAAAAATAAGTGAGTTGCTTGCCACTGATTTTGACTGACCTGTATAGAGGGCTTTGAGTGATTTAGCTTCAGATGCAATGCGTGCATTCAAGATGTAGAATCTGTCCAGAAATACCCAAAATGTAGCAATAAAATAGCCTGACAATAAAAGCAGTACAAATATCGTAATTGCACTGCTTTCAAAGAAATAAGTAGCGAGAGAGTTCAAATTATAAAGACTTTCCGATGTGCTCTACTTTGCTTACCGCTGCTGCGATAGCTGTACTAGATGATTCAGCACTCTTGAGTAACTCTTTTGCTGCTTCAAGTGCTTGAGCAAGATCACTATCTGCACCAGAAAGAGCCACTGCACCATCTACGATACAAGTTGTCTTCTCTTCATCGACTTTAACATACCCGGAGTTAATAGCAACAGCTACTTCGCTCCCGTCTGCTTTATCGATCACAATGACACCTGTATCAAGTAACGATACCAAAGTAGCGTGATGGGCTAAAACACCGAATTCACCCTCTGACCCTGGCAATGTTACCTGTTTTACTTCAGCGTCAAAAATCACACCGTTAGGTGTGACTATTTCTAGCTTCATAAGTTCCATAATTATCCTTTATAAGACAAGAACTAAGATTACTTAGCGTTAATCTTATCGTTTTTAGCAATAG
>JBFEWI010000182.1:0-3585 GCA_041546475.1 Sulfurovum sp. | reverse complement strand
GTTGCCAGTGTCCAAGGTGCACCGGTAAAACCGATGAGCGCTTTCTCATCACCCCTTGCATCGAGCTGCTCTCTTAAGAGTTTGATCGTATCATAGACATAGGTGAGTTTGCTTGCTGCTTCTTCACCTCCGATGAGTCTGTCCAAGTCTTCCTGAGACTTGAGCGGATCAGAGAACTTCGGTCCTTCCCCTTTTACAAAGCTCAGGTCCATACCCATCTCATCCGGGATCACCAGGATGTCCGAGAAGAGGATCGCCGCGTCCACACCCACGATATCCAGCGGCTGTATCGTTACTTCTGCTGCTTTTTTGGGATCATGACACAGGTTAAGGAAGTTTCCTGCTGCTGCTCTTACTTCCATATACTCCGGTAGGTAACGTCCTGCCTGTCTCATCATCCATACCGGTGTGTATGGTGTCTCTTTACCAAGACATGCGTCTACAAATATCTTACTCATTAATGTTTACCTACTTTCCCTAAAAAATATAATCCTACTGCCAATGCGGTAATAGAAAGTGCAAAATACATCATCTCTTTTGGTGTGGCAAAGTTTGTATGTAAGACTCTTTGAAAGAAGTTCACCACAAGCACCATCACAATGACTTTTGCAATCTTGTCTTTGAGCTGGTCAAGTGAATCGATCGCCAGTAATTTACTACCATTCTTTCCGCTTGCCTCATCGATGTCTGAAATAAAAAGCTCATAGAGTCCGAAAGAGAAGATGAACATCACCACGGCGATAAGATAGAGATCTACCGCACCGATAATACCCGCTACGATATCTTCATGGAATGTATCAGGGTGTGCCCCTGTGATGATCACATGAAAGGTATGGGTTGCCACATGCCAAATATCAAGTGAGGCTACAGAAAAGAGTATCACCGCTCCCACTAAACCAAAAATAACCGCCAAAAGTACGATAAATCGACTTCTCCAGATCACCCCTTCAAATAGTTTTTCAAGCATTAGGCATTTTCCTCTAGTTTGATCCATTTCTGTGCGATTCTGACTGCATTGGTCGCAGCACCTACTCTGACCTGGTCTGCCACACCCCAAAGGTGCAGAATGTTCTTCGCATAGATATCTTTTCTGATACGCCCGACATAGGTATCATCTGTATCTGTTGCAGTCAAAGGCATAGGATACTCGTTTTTAGACATATCATCTACCACTTTGACATTTTCAAAGTTGCCAAGGGCTTCTCTTGCTTTATCTACATCCACATCTACATTCTCTCCAAAGGTAATCGTGATCGATTCGGAGTGGCTTCTCAGAACCGGTACACGTACACAGGTCGCAGAGACGGCAAAATCACTGTGCATGATCTTGTTGGTCTCGTTGACCATTTTCATCTCTTCTTTGGTGTAACCGTTCTCCTGAGGCACGTCAATATGCGGAATGACATTCAGTGCGATACGGTGGGCAAATGCTTCTACTTTCGCATCATCCAGCGTAAAGTTGAAGAATGCCTGCATCTGTTTTACAAGTTCTTCCATCCCTTTTTTACCTGCACCGCTTACCGCCTGGTAAGTACTGACATCCACTCTTTTGATCCCGTAAAGGTCATGGAGAGGCTTGAGAAGCTGTACCATTTGAATGGTAGAACAGTTAGGGTTGGCAATGATGCCTGACTCTTTCCAAAGTGCGATATCCCCAGGGTTCACTTCAGGTACCACTAGCGGTATATCCGGGTTCATTCTGAAGTGGGAGGTATTGTCAATGACTACTGCTCCGGATGCTACTGCATACTGTGCATAGTGTGCAGAGATACTTCCACCCGCTGAAAAGAAAGCGATATCGATATCACGTCCTTCAAAGACCTCTTCGGTCAGCTCTTCTATCTTATATTCGTTCCCCTGAAACTCTATCGTTTCACCTGCCGATCTTGCACTCGCCAAAGGCAAAAGGTTCCCAACGGGAAAGTTCACCTCTTCCAAAACTCTAAAAAGCTCTTCACCTACGGCACCGCTAGCACCGACTACTGCTACGTTATATTTTCTCACGCTATTCTAATCCTAATGTATTATCTGTATTGTCTGTATTATCTGAATTGTCTGTATCGTCACCGTTATTCTCATCCGGTGTCTCTGCTTTTTGGCATTTTGCAATGCTGACCACTCTGTCTTTTGCATCTACGTTGACGATCTTCACACCTGAAGTGTTACGTCCTGCTTTACGGATGGTCTCCATATCTACACGTATCATCTTACCGATACTAGTTAGACACATCAGATCTTTGTCGTCCTCTACAAACACGACACCTACCACATCACCGGTTTTAGGCGTGAGCTTCATCGAGATCACACCTTTACCCGCACGGTTCTGTTCACGGTACTCACTAGCAGTGGTACGTTTACCCAAACCTCTTTCACTGATCATCAGAAGTTCATCATTCTCATCTTCGATGGTCGTCGCACCACAGACATGGTCACCTTCTATCTTGAATTTGATCGCAGTCACACCACGTGATACCCTACCGATCTCTCTTGCATCTTCCACTTTAAATCGGATACACAGCCCCTTCTTCGTTGCCACAAAGAGCCATTTGGTATCCGGCTTCACGATCTTCGCGTCGACGATCGCATCATCTTCGTCAAGGTTGATCGCTCTGACACCATTGCTTCTGATGTTCGAATACTCAGAGAGGTTGGTTCTCTTCACGATACCGTTTTGTGTAAAGAAGACCAATCCTTTGTCCGCTTCAAAATCCTCCGTAGGGATGATCGCCATGATCTTCTCATCCTGCTGAAGATTGATAAGGTTCACCACTGCTTTACCTTTGGCTGTACGTGACCCTTCCGGGATACGATAGACTTTAAGCCAGTAGAGCTGTCCTCTGTCTGTGACGAACATGAGGGTATCATGGGTATTGGAGGTAAAGAACTTCTCGATGAAATCATCATCATAGGTTGTTACCGCGATCTTACCTTTACCGCCGCGGTGCTGCTTCTCATACTGCTTCACCGGTACACGTTTGATATATCCGCGGTGTGTGATCGTCACGACCATCGGCTCATTTGGAATGAGATCCTCGATATCGATATCATCATAATCATCTACGATCTCTGTGCGGCGTGGTGTGGTATATTTGTCACGGATCTCTATAAGCTCGTCACGGATGATCGCATTGATCTTCTCTTCGCTCTTCAGGATCGCTTCAAGTTCTGCGATAAGTTTAAGCAGTTCATTCAACTCATTCTCGATCTTTTCGATCTCAAGACCTGTCAGACGTCTGAGTCTCATCTCCAGGATCGCTTTTGCCTGGATCTCAGAAAGTTTGAAGCGAGACATGAGGTTTTCTCTGGCTTCCGCATCGTCTGCAGAAGCACGGATGATCTTGATCACCTCATCGATGTTGTCCACAGCAATCTTGAGACCTTCCAGGATGTGCGCTCTTGCTCTTGCTTTTTCAAGGTCAAAGATCGTTCTTCTGATCACAACTGTTTTTCTATGTTTCAAGAAGAGATCAAAGAGTTCTAAAAGGTTAAAGACTTTTGGCTCTTTGTCCGCGATCGCAAGCATGATGATACCGAACGTCACTTGCATCTGCGTACTTTTGAAAAGGTTATTCAGTACGATCTCGC
>JBFEWI010000099.1:0-6462 GCA_041546475.1 Sulfurovum sp. | reverse complement strand
TGACGCTCATAGAGTAGTCAAGATAACTTGACTTCATACTATCTTCGATTAACACTTGCCCGGTATTTTCTTGCTCTTCAAACAGATCGCTCATGCATTTCCTTATTGTGTAAAAAATTGTATTGATTGTATCTAACATCGGCTTAAAGAAAAAGGCTAAAAAGCGCTTAAAATGGGCGCTAGGTGTCTTAAAATGGATTTAACATAGTTTTAACACTATATTCTATATAATGCACACTAAATTCATATATGAGGAAAAATAGTGCCAATTGAACAACTGAAAGATATCGTAGATTATGGGATCATAGGATTTCTCTTTTTCTTAAGTTTTATTACGTTTGCCTTTGCGATTGAGAGGGTACTTTTCTACCGTGGGCTCAAAGTGACAGACTACAACAATAAAACCGCGTTGGAACTTGACATTTCAAAACGTTTGGCGACCATTGCTTCTATCGGTTCAAATGCACCCTATATCGGACTGCTTGGAACGGTACTTGCCATCATCCTTACATTTTACATCATCGGTGACCAGCAAGATACGATCAACCCGGGTGAGATCATGAAGCACCTGGCACTGGCACTCAAAGCGACCGCAGCCGGCCTGGTTGTGGCGATCCCTGCAACAGTGATCTATAATGCCCTCCTTGCAAAAGTAGACACGATCTTGGCCCAATGGGAAATAGCACAGGATAGTAACGCAGCATGAGAAGAGAACGCTTTGACAAAATGAATGTCGTACCATTCATCGACATTGTCCTCGTTCTACTGGTCATCGTACTTGCCACAGCCACATTTGTAGAAAACAAAGCCCTCAAAGTGGACTTGCCAAGTGCAAGCTCCAAAAAAAGCGAAGAGAAGAAAAATATCCAGATCGCTGTCAATAAAGAGGGAGTCTACTCTTATGAAAAAGAGATACTAAGCCTTGAACTTATCAAGGAAAAACTGATGAAACTTGATCCAAAAAAGGATCTTATTTCGCTGCGTATGGATAAAAGCAGTGAATTTCGTTACTTTGTAGATATTATAGATATTCTGAAAACCAAAGGGTTTGAGAATATTTCGATCATTACGAAGCAGTAACCAAACCTATATCTGTCATTCTCTGGCTTGACCAGGGAATCTAAAATTTAATCAATATCTCATTTCTTCTGTTTTAATCAAATTTCCAATCATACAAACTGCGGTGATGTTACCCTCTTTACTTTTCTAGAAAAGTAAAACAAAAGTCGACACTACTCTCAAATCGCTTCGCTTACAAGGGTGTTCGTAGTGTCAAAAGCGTACTACGTACGATAAATCATTAGATTGCGGAAGCAATATCCTTCCATTAATCACGCAAAACGTGCCATGTCATGGCGAACGCCCTTGAAAGCAACGCGATTCGAGAGCCATGACGCTTTTTTGCTTCGTTTTTTCTCTTGTGAAGCGAAGCGATGACGAAGTCATCACTCTCTTTGAGAAAAAAATGAAGAGGGTAACACTACCACGTTTTAGATGATAGGAAATTCTGTAAAACATTCAAAATTCTCAAGTTACACAGTAAAAGAAATTACCAAACGAGTTGCAGATGACAGAATCCTACTATTCCGTCATCATGCCGTACGGCCTCTTCAATTTCTCCGTTAACTGATACATACTGACCGATCGTCCTTCTCTTGCAAATTCACGTCCATCCATGAAAACGATCATCGTAGGGACAGAAAAGACTTGAAAATGTGCAGAGATCTCTGGGTTTTCATGTGCGTCCAGATATATCTGTTTTAGCAGAGGGAAGTTCGCATCAAAGACCTCTTTGAATTTGGGTCTGAGTGCATGGCATACACTACAGTGCTCTCCGGAAAAATAGAGTAAAACCCCTACTTCACTTCTTATGGTGTTTTGCAGTTCTTCGAGTGTCATACCTTATCCTTGTAAGATTTATAAAATTATAACTTTTAGGAACTGCAACTCAGCTTCTGGTTTTTAAATTCTTCCGGGGTAGCACCAGCCCATCTTTCATAGGCTTCATGTTCCCCATAAGGGTCCTGTGCTATGTTGAACAGTGTATCCACCACAGAAAAATCACCCTTTTGTGCAGCCTCTATAGCCTCCTGCAGCATATAGTTTTTGAGTACGAACTTTGGGTTTGTCTGTAACATCGCACTCTGTCTCTCCTCCATTGAAGAGGTATTTGCTTTGAGCCTCTCATCATACCTGTCCAGCCACTCGTTCATCGGCTTATGGTAGAGCCCCAGGGCCAAGAGTGGTGTTCTCTCTCCGTTATAACGGCTGAGTGTTCTGAAAAAGAGTGTATAGTCTATCTGCAGTCCCTGCATCATTCCCAATAATTGTTTGATGAGTTCCAGATCCCCGTCTGTCAGGACATCCAAGCCCAACTTTTGACCCATCAGCTGAAGATAGCGGTCGGTATAGAGATCTGCATAGTGTGCCAACGCTTTTTCCAACTTAAAGATATGTACCATCGGTGAGAGCGCATGCATCAGTGCCTGCAGGTTCCACTCTCCTATGTCGGGCTGGTTTCCAAAGCTGTAGCGTCCGCCCTGGTCTGTGTGGTTACAGATGTACTGAAAATCGTAGTCATCCAGAAAGGCATAGGGCCCATAATCTATGGTCAGCCCTGCAATGGACATGTTGTCTGTGTTCATCACGCCATGGTTAAAGCCTACGGCCTGCCACTCTGCCATCAGTCTGGCTGTTCTTTCTACCACCTCTGTAAAGAACTGAAGATATTTGTTCGGTACATCTGCCAGGTGCGGATAGCTCTCTGCGATGGCATAGTCGGCCAATGCTTCCAACTCTGTATGCCGCTTTTTATGAGCAAAGTACTCAAAGGTACCAAAGCGTATCCATGAGGGTGAGACACGAAGCACGATGGCACCCGTCTCCCACACTTCTCTGTAGACCTTGTGTTCTGAACCTATCAGTGCCAGGGCCCGTGTACTTTCTATACCAAGTCCATGCATTGCTTCGCTCATCAGATATTCACGAATGGAAGAACGCAATACGGCACGCCCGTCACCTGAACGGGAATAACGTGTCTGACCTGCACCTTTAAGCTGCAGGTGCCACTGTTTAATCGTCCCTATGTTGATAGCCCGTCCGTCTCCAAGACGCGGTACAAAATGGCCGAACTGATGCCCTGCATAACACATCGCAAAAGGGTCTGACCCTTCAAGTTCCCATGCACCATTGACGAATTCTACAAAAGCATCACTGTAGAGCTCTTCACTGTCTATATCTAATAGTTTGGCCACCTCTTCATTGGCGTGGATCAAAAAAACATTCTCCAGAGGTGTGGGTTTGACTCTTGTATAGCACTCATCGGGTAATACCAAATAGGGATTGGTCAGTTTTATTTCATTTAGTTTCATAGTTAAATTCTACTCAGCACGGCTTTGATGCGACTTAAGCCAAATAGGAGTATAATCACACAATTAATTTGTAAGGAATCACACATGGGTAGAGCGTTTGAATACCGTAAAGCAGCGAAAATGAAAAGATGGGGAACCATGTCCAGAGTTTTCCCTAAATTAGGAAAGATCATCACGATGGCAGCCAAAGAAGGCGGTCCTGATCCTGATATGAACCCTAAACTTCGTACCGCTATTCTTAACGCCAAAGCGCAAAACATGCCTAAAGACAACATTGAAGCAGCGATCAAAAGAGCTTCTGCAAAAGATGCAGCAGATATCAAAGAGTTGACATACGATGTCAAAGCGGTACATGGTGTTCAGATGATCGTAGAGTGTGCTACTGACAACAATACAAGAACGGTTGCCAATGTAAAGGCCATCCTTGCCAGAAACGGTGGAGAGATGCTTACATCAGGTTCATTGAACTTCATGTTTACACGGAAATGTGTCTTTGTCTTCAATAAAACGGATGATATGGATCTCGAAGAGCTAGAGTTAGAACTCATTGACTTTGGGCTGGAAGAGATAGAAGAAGATATCGAACCTCAAGAGGTCGGTGATGATATCGAGATCGTGAGAGTCTATGGCGATTTTACTGCCTTTGGTGAACTATCCAAGGCACTAGAAGATATGAACATAGAAGTTAAAAAGGCGACGCTGGAGTATATAGCCAATACACCGATAGAGCTGAGTGACGAACAGATGGAAGAGGTCGATACACTGATCGATAAACTCGAAGAGGACGAGGACGTGCAGTCTGTCTTTACGAACATTGCCTAATCAAGTAAGTTCATACCTGTAATTAAACTCTATTTTGAATATGTGAGAGAGCATATCCTGTATTAAGGATATGCTTGTGGAGTATCATTTATATATTAATAAAATGTCATCAAAAGATGCGGTGAATCCTCATCAATATTCCATCCTGCAGTGTCTGACTGTGCCATGTGGTGTGCAGATGCACTTGATGCTAAACCGATCGCCAAGAGTAATAGTGTCATAAGTTTTTTCATAATCAATCCTTTTTTATTTTTAATTAAAACGTCATCAAAAGATGCGGTGAATCCTCATCGATATTCCATCCTGCAGTGTCTGACTGTGCCATATGATGTGCCGATGCACTTGATGCTAAACCGATTGCCAAGAGTAATAGTGTGATTAATTTTTTCATTCTTTGAATCCTTTCTTTTTTAAAGATGAGGAAGTATAGAATAGAAGTATGAAGAGAGTGTGAAGAACTATCAGAGATGAAGTGTAATGATCACAGACCATGCAGGCTGTGATCACCAAAAGTGAAAAGCTTACTGCTCGTGTTGTTCTACGAAGGCCTCATATCCACCCTCAAAGTCGATCATTGTTCCATCTTCATTGAGTTTGATGATACGGTTTGCAAATGCATCGATGAGTTCTCTATCGTGAGAGACACAGATCACACCGCCCTGGTAGTTATGTAACGCTTCACCTAAAGCAACGATCGCTTCAAGATCAAGGTGGTTGTTCGGCTCATCCATTACTAAGAAGTTCGAAGCATCCATCATCATCTTAGACATCATGACACGGTGTTTTTCACCCCCTGAACATGCATTGACTTTCTTTTTCTGCTCTTCCCCACTAAAAAGCATACGACCTAATGTTTTTCTAATATCGTCAATGTGCCATTTTGAATCAAACCCTTGTATCCACTGTGGCAGCTCTTCATCCCCTGTGACGAGATCTGTCGTATTTTGCGGGAAATAACTGGTAGTAATGGTCTGTCCCCATTTAAACGACCCTGCATCAGGTTCAGTATCACCCATAAGAATTTTCAGCAGTGTTGTTTTACCTACACCGTTGGTACCGATAAGAGCGATCTTGTCACCTTTGTCTATCTTGAAGGTAAGATTTTCAAAGACTGTTTCTCCATCATAGCTCTTAGAAAGACCTTCTACTTCAAGTACCTCGTTACCGATCTCTCTGTGTGCCTTGAACATAATGGAAGGGTCACGTCTAGAAGAGAGTTTGATCTCACTGACATCGAGTTTGTCCAATTGCTTTTGACGGCTTGTCGCCTGTTTCGCTTTAGAGGCATTCGCAGAGAACCTGGCGATGAACTTTTCAAGCTCTTCTTTCTCTTTCAGTGCCTTGCCTCTATCTGCTTCTGCCTGCTTGGCGATAAGGTTGGCCGCAATGTACCACTCATCATAGTTTCCAGTGAACTCACGGATATTTTGGAAATCAAGGTCAAGAATGTGTGTCACAACACCGTTAAGGAAGTGTCTGTCGTGGGAGATCACAAGCAGGGTACCTTCATGGCGTGTCAACTCATTTTCCAACCAAGTGATCGTATCCATATCCAGGTTGTTCGTAGGCTCATCAAGCAAAAGTACATCCGGTTTGAGGAAAAGTACCTGTGCAAGTAAGATCTTGAACTTGTCCCCGCCTGTAAGTGTAGACATCAGCTCATCATGCTCGGAAGCGGGAAAACCTAGAGCTTCCAGCAGTTTTTCTATCTTGACGTCAGATTCATAGGTAGGGTCTTCATCTGCACAGATCATTTCAAGCTCAGCCAAACGGTTATTGACCTCATCGCTCTCAAAGTCGCCTTCCATATAGAGTTTTTCTTTCTCTTTTTGTGCATCAAAAAGTTTTTTGTTCCCATAGAGTACGGCATCTTTGAGCGTGTAGTTTTCAAATGCATACTGGTTTTGACCCAAAACACCTAGTTTGAGTCCAGGCTGAAGCTGTACTTCACCATCACTTGGTTCTATCTCACCTGAAAGAATTTTAAGGAAAGTTGACTTCCCTGCCCCGTTTGCCCCGATCAGGCCATAGCGTTTACCTGCATCTAATGTGATATTGATCTTATCAAAAAGCACTCTTTTTCCATAGCGCTGTGTTAAATTGACTGTACTAAGCATCTCTCATCCTTGTAAATAATTATCGGCATTTTAACATAATGGTCTGAAAGTGTCAGAAAGTATGGTTAAAGGGTCTTTAGAAGATAAAACCCTTTAGATAGAATAGATCAATCGAGCAGATCGATAATATTTTCGATAGGACGACCGATGGC
>JBFEWI010000349.1:0-1002 GCA_041546475.1 Sulfurovum sp. | reverse complement strand
GTCGAATTTTTCGCAGTGTTTTTTTGGAAGTGTTCTTGTCACCCCCTAAAAGCTTATATCTTTTTTGAAGATCAAAAAATTGCGTATACTCAGGCACATAGGGTTTAAGTATCTCTTCTATACTCTGTCCCGCTTTGAGTTTCCTCATGATGTCCGATGCTTTTACCTCTTGCAGGTATGTTTCATAGTAGGTCGCGATCTTCTGCTCTACCCTTTTCTCTTGAGATGCATTGAAACTTTCCAGGTCTATACAGCCATTGGCAAGGTTCTTGGCATACGACACAAGTAACTTGGACATCAGTTTGGAGTTTTCACTCTCTTTAACCTTCTCATAGAGTGCCTGTTGGTTACAGATAGAAGCATATTTGTCTGTTTCCAGTATCTGTAAGAACTCCTCTTTTTGAGCCGGGCGCCACCCCTCTGCATCCGGTGTCTCCACACCACATCCTGTCAATACCACCGCTGATACCCCTGATAGTATCAACATTAACATTTTTTTCATTCTAAATCCCCTAACATTTAAATTCAAAAAATAATATATGATAATCGTGTCATATTTGTGTCATGATCATACTTCTCTATGCTACTATACCCTGGCAGAAAGTTGTCTGGCACAACTGTATGCACTTGAAAAGGCCCACTGAAAATTGTACCCTCCAAGTCTCCCTGTGACATCCAGGACTTCACCGATAAAATAAAGCCCCTCCTCTTTTTTACTCATCATGGTACTGCTGTCCACTTCAGATGTCTCCACACCGCCCTTGGTCACCTCCGCCTTGGCATAACCAAAGGTTCCGGCAGGGGAAAAACTGTAATGACTTAACGTTTGAAGGGTTTCCAGCTCTTGTTTGGTACACTGATTGAAAGGTTTGTCTTCAAGCTGGAATTGTAGCAAAAATGCTTTAGTAACACGTTTTGGCATAGGCAACAATGAAGAGATCTGTTTTTTGCTCCCCTGTACGTTTTTCCATGAAAAATGGGGTAAAAAATCGATCTCGATCT
>JBFEWI010000262.1:0-1841 GCA_041546475.1 Sulfurovum sp. | reverse complement strand
GATCCGTGCCTGCGGTGCAAATATAAATAAGACATAAGGCTTGCTCATCTGCGCTTCATACTTCTTGCTATACTCTACCAGGTTGAAACCTACAGGAAAGTGTTCATTGGTTGCTATCACATATCCATTGATACCTGTTTTCGAAAAAAGTTCATCACCTATCTCATTAATGAGTTGTGCAGCTTCTATTTTTAGAATGTCATCTTTGAGTATATGTGTAGCATTTAGAAGAAGTGGAAGAACCAAAGCAAGCAAGGTTACCCTTACCTTTGCTTTGAACATATTTTATCCTACGTATAAAAGGTTGCCACTCAATGACAAATATAATGCCGCTATCGCCGCAAAAGCCATACATGCAATAAGTACTTTATCCATATATTTAATCATTATTTATCCTTTTTCTCTGCGTCAATAAATGAATACTGCTTATTATTTACATCTTTCATTTTGACATTATTAATGTCTCTGATCGCTGTCGGATCATAAGGCTTAACCGCTGCATGTCTTTGTACAACGACCACCATGAGCATCAATGTGATCAGAATTGCAAGTAATCCTACGATCGAGATCAAAACCCCGAATATTCCATGTAGTCCAAAGAGACTTCTTTTTGTATTTTCTGCCATCTGAAACTCCTTAGTTTGACAATGACTGAATATATACAGTCAAAGCTTTCTCTTGTACTGGTGTAATAAGTGTCTTGAATGACGGCATTTTACCGATCATACCCTTCTTACCGTTTTGCAATACATGGTTCATCAATGCAGCATCATATGAGACAAGGTTCGGTGACATACCATTGTTACCTTTACCATCCATACCATGACATGAACCACATGCGGCAAATGCTGCAGGCTGCTCACCTTTCATGCCACCGGCAACATAGGCTGCGATCGCTTCAGCATCTGCACCTTGTGCCATACCTCCAGGCATTGCACCCATAGGATAACCTAATTGGTTTTGACCATTCTTAATCACATCCAAGACCTGCTCTTTGCTCATTCTGGCTGTAAAGTCATGTGCTTTACCAGAAAGACCATCTCCTGTCACACCATGACACTGCTGACACTGTACCAAAAAGATGGACTCACCCATCTCTTTAAGTGTCGCTTCATCCGCATTTTTGTGAATCTCTTCAAACTTCTTATTATAAGCAATCACATCTTCATTATATTCACCGATCTGACTGTAGGCATTTACAGGATATCCAATAAGTCCGTACCACATTGACCAAAGGAAAACTGCCAAGAATGAATACGCCCAACCTGAAGGAAGTTCATTTTTATATTCACCTATACCATCCCAGTTATCCTCAGCAAGCTCACCAGATGCTGTGTCTGACTTCATCTGATTCACATATTTAACCGCAACCGACGCTGTGATCGTTGCTACCGCTATCGCTCCCCCCATTGTAATTGCATTGACCGTATCAGCAAAGATATCAATATCCAAACTTGTTACAACTGCTATCGTTGCAATGATCAATACCGCTGCGAATCCCAACGCTTTTATCATTAATGAATTCATTTATTCTCCTCCTTATATTCTCTTTCTGATGCGGGTTTATCTTCTACAGGCGTACTTGTGACTTCATCATCAAGTGCAATATTCCCGTATTTTTCATAATCACGCTCACCTTTTTTCTCACTTCTATACAGGTGTATAATATACCCGTACAGCATCACTACCAAAAAATGGTCATAAAGAAACTGGCGTAGCCTTGAAGATCCCTAATGTCCATCTTGGTCTCACTATTTCAAGCTGTTAAGGTAAGCAATCAGTGCTACGATCTCAGGTACTTCACCTCTCGCAACTGCTTCTTTAACATCTTTGTTTTTCAT
>JBFEWI010000296.1:0-1415 GCA_041546475.1 Sulfurovum sp. | reverse complement strand
TTTTTTCATCTGTTTTAAATATTACAGAATCAAGTTTTTTACCGTCCACAGATATAATTTGTGTAACGGGCTGCTCTTCAAATATTAATGATCCAATTAGTGGCTGGTTATATGTTTGTAATATTGCCTTTTTGCCTGAATTAAATGCAGATAATTCTTTTTTTGATAGTTTGGTAGTACTACACGAAGCGATAAATATAGAAAATATAAGCAGAATTATAATTCTGGTATTCATTAATTTCTCCATCATTCAAAAATAGATGCAATATGCATAACTATTTATTAGGGGTGCACTATATCCCACTATTACTTTATTTTACATATTAGCAGTATATTTTAAATATCCGACTATTTTCAAAAGTATGACAAATTGACATATTTTTATGTGATTTTAGCCTGATATGGGCAAATATCTGGACAAAGTGTTGTTCAAGTTGTTAATTTCTGGCAAGAAAGGAGATGATGTTCTACTTTTTTTTAGGAGATAATAACTAGAGGAGTGAAGAGGGCAGTACATCTAAAGAGATGTACTGAAAAGAGATAGATGGCGTTAGTTTCTGCTGCTTTGACCGCCATTACGGCTGTCACGTCTTCCACCGCTACGGCTACCGCTTGAACGTCCGTTACGGCCATGTCTACTGCGACCACTGCCACTTCTTCTACCACGATAGCCACCACGGCCAGAGCCACCGCCACCTTTGCTTTTCATAGCTCTTTCCATAAGAAGTTCCACTTCTTCAAGACCAAGACCGATGTGGTCTTTACCTTTTACAAATGTCTCTTCCTGAACTAAAGAGGCAAGAAGATGTGCGATAGTGACGATATCCAGGTCATGCTGTAATGTTTTAACAAGATTGATCGCACTGTCTGTTACTTTGGTTTCAGCGATTTTGGCGATCAGTGCATCTGCACGGTTGTTTTGTACTTCCATACGTGTAGGGATTACTTGTGTGGTCATCTTCGTGCCCACATCTTTTTCTATACGCTTGATGGTTCTGAGTTCATTAGGGCTGACCAGAGTGATCGCTTCACCTGTCTTGCCTCCACGTCCTGTACGACCGATACGGTGAACATAAGACTCAGAGTCAAAAGGGATGTGGTAGTTAAATACATGTGTCACATCATTGACATCAAGACCACGTGCTGCAACATCGGTCGCAACGAAGATATCGATACCGCCTTGTTTAAAGGCACGGATCGTGACCTCTCTTTGCTTCTGCTCCATGTCACCATGAAGTCCTGATACTTTGAAACCTTGTGCAGTCAAGTGTGCGACCAGTCTGTCTACCTCTTTTTTCATACGACAGAAGATGATACATTTTGTCGGGTTTTTATAGTCGATAAGCCTTACAAGCGCATCATCTCTCTCTTTCTCCTGTACCACATAGTAAAGCTGTGTGATAGAAGTGTTTGTA
>JBFEWI010000216.1:0-2597 GCA_041546475.1 Sulfurovum sp. | reverse complement strand
CCGCCCTTGATGATATTATGTTTACCATCAAAGGTCGGTACGCTGAAATCATCATAGATGGGATGGACCTTGAAACCTTCAAAAGGATAGATCGGTGTTCGTGACCACTGCCACACATTTCCTATCACATCATAAAAATCCCCGTGTTGATAGGTATTCACAGGAACGCACGAGGCAAAACCTTCAAGATTGATGTTGGCGATCGTCTCATCTTGCGCGGTCCATTCCAGATAAGAGAGCACTTTGCTCTCATCACGTAACCTTATATATTCATCCTCAGTCGGCAAAGTGATGGTGACACCCCCTTTTTGGCTCTTCCACTTACAAAATGCAGAGGCTTCCAAGTGATTGACTTCCACCGGCCAATTCAAGGGAAGGTCTATCTCTCTGCTCAAAGTACGAAGTCTGTAACCCGCTTTTTCTTTGCGCCAAAACATGGGATGAGATGCCTGAGTATAGGCTTTCCACGCTATCCCCTCTTCACACCAGAAGAGATCATTACTGTATCCGGCATCTTTTACAAACGCTAAGTATTCGGCATTGGAGGTGAGATATTTGGCTGCCTTAAATGCCGGTATATGCACCTGATGCTCGCCATATTCATTGTCCCAGCCAAAAAGTTTGGCATCTTTGTTCTTTCCCAGTATTACCGTACCTTGAGGAACATCAAGAAGTACATTCCGGGGTGCAGGACCGACCGTTTCGCACGCACTCCATGCACTATCTTCCTGTATAGCTTCCAATGGAAGTTGACGTATCAGTACTGAAGAGGTTTCAAGATGGATATTTTCATGCTCAATGCCCATGAGGATCACCCACCAGGGTGAATCCTCCGTAATAGGAAGTTCTAAAGGAAGTCTATCGATAAGCGAAGAGACTTTCGTATAGACCTTGTCACGGTAGGCTTGGGTCTCCTCTAAAGTAGGCCAGTCATAATGTTTTTCATTCAGATCATCCCAGCTCATTTCATCTACACCTACGGCAAAAAGTGACTCAAATCCCGGATCGATGCGTGCATCGATGATCTTGGCAAGTATGAATTTATTAATGAAAAATGTAGCTGTATGGCCATAGTAAAATATGATGGGATGACGAAGAGGATCCGCTTTTTGGAAATAAGCATTTTCATCTGCAACGAGATGAAAAAGAGATTCATATCGCTTATAACAATATTGAAAATAATCTTTGATCTCTTTTCGTTTCTCTTCGGAGTCTGTTCCATGAAGTGTAGGCATCTTTATCACGTCTCATTCCTTGGAATTAGTATACATGTAAGATAACAAACTACGCTTAAAAATCTGCCTTCTCTTTTGCACTCTCGATCATCGAGATAAAAATCGTATAAAGGTTCGCGATCACCGCACCGATGACCAACCCTGTTGCCAGAGATATATTCCCGTAAAACTGTAAAGCAAAAAATGCCGGGATAAGGTGCAGGTCTGCTACCAAAGAACCTGCCAACAGTTCTGCTGAAAGTATATTTCGTACCCCGATCTTCATCAGTGTAGATACGATATTTACAGAGCCTGCTATGAACAGTGCTACTGCAGAATTGTCATACAAAAATGCTGCTGATGTCGTCAGTGACATCAACGTAAAAAACATATAAAAAACTTTACCCCAATTCATCCTAACTCCTTAAACTTTAACTATAGTGTACCATTTTCTTACAGCGTTCCATTTTCATACATGGCACGCATTTTTTCTTTCTCTTTTTCTCTTTTGAGTTTCTCTGCTTCTTTTTCCCTGAAGCCCCCTACCGAGAAACCAAGCCACATCAAGATAGGTGATGCAACAAAGATAGATGAGTATGTACCCACTATCACACCAACAAGCAGTGTGAAGCTAAACCCGTTAATGATCTCTCCACCAAACAGATAGAGTGTAAGCACCACAAAGAAGGTTGTCAATGATGTCAACGTCGTACGGGAAAGTGTACGTGTGACAGATTCATCAATGATCGCCCCAAGGTCCGGGTCTTTGATCGTTCTGATCCCTTCACGGATACGGTCAAAGACAATGATCGTATCGTTCAGAGAATACCCAAGTATGGTCAACAGTGCCGCCAGTATGTCAAGGTTTACCTCAACATTGAACAAGACGATCATCCCCATAGCGATGGTAACATCGTGCATGAGCGCCATCACGGAAGCAACAGCAAAACGCCACTCAAATCTAAAGGAGACATAGATAAGGATACCGATAATGGCAAGAACCATCGCCATCAGTCCCTTTTCACGTAGCTCAGAGCCTACTTTGGCACCTACCATATCTACACGTCTCACTTCAAAGTCACCTGTACCTTGAAGCAGTGCTCTGATCTGGTCACCAACATCTACACCCAGTGCTTTTGAACTTGTCTTGGTACGGATGACCACTTCATCCTCGCTCCCGAAGAAAGTCACCGATGCCCCTGCATAAGATGCATCAGAATCTATCGCCTCACGCACTTTTTCTATCGGTGCTTCTCCTTCATATTGTACCTGTATGAGTGTACCGCCTGCAAAGTCAATACCGTAGTTAAATCCTTTACCGATGATCAAGCCCAGTGAAATTACCAATAACGTGATCGAAAGGAATCCGAAACGTTTACTCTT
>JBFEWI010000122.1:0-5385 GCA_041546475.1 Sulfurovum sp. | reverse complement strand
GGGGCTGCGTTGATCAAAGCCAGCCAGGCTGTCAAGCTTGATCTTAAAGACGATGAAGCGGTAGGTGCAGCGATCATCTTAAGAGCGGTATTTGCACCGGTGAAACAGATCGCACAAAATGCCGGATTTGATGCAGGCGTAGTGGCAAATGAAATTGCCAATGCAACCGATGCGAATCTAGGATTCAATGCGGCTACAGGAGAGTATGTCAATATGCTAGAAGCAGGGATCATCGATCCGCTTAAAGTGGAGCGTGTAGCACTGCAGAATGCCACTTCTGTTGCTTCATTGCTTCTGACAACAGAAGCGACTGTTTCAGATATACCTGAACCGCCTTCGGCTCAGCCGGATATGAGCGGTATGGGCGGTATGCCAGGCATGATGTAAGTTCATGCCTAAATGATATTCAGAATATAAAAAGAACCTGCCCAACATCCTGTTTGGCAGGTCTTTCTTCATACTCACGACTCCCCTACTTTTTACAATGATATACAGCTAAATTCATAACCCTTTATGATGCTTTCATATTAATAAAAATAATAATATTGATAATTTAAGAAAATCATACTAAATTTCATGAGATGTGTAAAATACTTTACTAAAAATTAACACTTCTTTGCTATACTTCCTGCCTCAAAATAGCCTAAAGTACAGAAACATACCTGTCTAGTGCCCCCTTCTAGATGAGTGCATCAGTGTTTCTGTTCTTTTAACTTTTTCCTTCACGTTTTTAAAAATGGAACGGTATAGGGAGTGAGTTGGCTATTTTACAATTAAAGAAGAAAGGACGAGAATGGAGTTACAATATATCTTTTTTGGTATAGTGACAGCACTAGTAATTACTACAGGTGCTATTGTGGCAATGAATAAAGCTAAAAACTAGACAAGAGAAAAAGGACAAGACATTCCGACTGCGTCCAAAATCACAAAAAGTCATTCAAGCAATCATAGAAAATAAAATAGAGAATAATGCATGAGGGGTAAAGCTACCAAGCAGTGTGTCTGGTAGCTTCTCTATCTCTTCTAATGATTGCCAAATACCTATTACCTGATCAGTTTTTGAAATTCAAACACAGGCAATGGTTTTGAGAAGTGATACCCTTGCAGATAATCACATCCATAAGAGCCTATCAACTCAACCATTTCTTGGTTTTCAATACCTTCAACGACTATTTTCATGCCTAACGTATGTGCCAACTCTATGATCGCTTTTACAATTCGCTGATCTTCTTCGTTGGTTAAGATATAATCGACCAGACTTTTATCGATCTTTACGATATCTGCAGGGAATTTTTTCAAATATCCAAAAGAGGTATACCCCGTACCGAAATCATCCAGTGAAATGCCCACACCCAATTTTTTTAATGCAAGAAAGTATTTTACTGTCTGCGCTTCATTGAGCATGGCGATACCCTCTGTAATTTCAAATTTGATACATTCGGGATCAAGCTGATGCTCGGCCAGTTTTCTCTCTACATGTTGCACAAACTCACCCGTATTGATCTCAACCATGGAGACATTGATCGAAACTTGTATATCCTTGAAATTGAACAGCTCCCAACGTTTTTGCTGTTTCAATACTTCATCCAGTATAAACTGGCCCAATTTCACGATAAAACCTGTTTTCTCCATTAAAGAGATAAAGACATCCGGCGGGATCATACCATATTGCGGATGTTTCCATCGGATCAGTGCTTCAGCCGCTACTACTTCCTGGTCTTCAACCCGAACAATAGGCTGATAGTAGACCTCAAATTCACCATTGCTTAATGCACCCGGCATATCACTATGGAGTCTTAATTCGTCATATGAAGCTGTAAATTTCTCCGGTAAGAATATGGTGATGTTATTGTCACCCTCTTTTTCTGCTACCGCCAATGCCTTATAGGCATGATCAAGCAGTAAACGTACATGACCGCTATCGGGATAGATAGCAATACCTGCCGAAACAGTAAGATGTAAATGTACTCCATCCATTTTATAAAATGTGGACAATTTCTTTTGAATATCCTCTACAAACACTTTTGCCTCGTCTATGGAGTGCAAATTCCTTACAGTCAGCATGAAATGGTTATCAAAAGTATGATATACCGATACATTCGTATTCTTCGTTAAAGTCTTCAAGTATGTAGCAAATTTTTTGAGGATATCATTGGTCTGTTCATCACCGATAATGGATCGTAACCTTGAAAGATTGTCCAGACTCATAAGCATTAATGCCAGTTTATTTTTTTCTAAATGTGCTTTTGAAAAAAATGCCGGCAGATCATTATAGACCTGAAGTTGATTAGGCAAGTGTGTCAGTGGATGCTTAAAGTCTGCAGCTGAGCGCTCCTTGGCTTTGCTTAAATCTTGTATCGATATCACATCACATAAGACTTCCTTTGGCATCTCCATCACAATAGTATCCAAATAGACATTCACAGGTATCTCATCATCTGCTGAGATCTTTAACGTAGCATGAGGATAGGCTTTTACTTTATCTTTAGAGTGTATACGCTGCTCTTGAATCAATTGATCCAACCCTAGCCACTCCTTTTTTACTTTTATCTGCACCGTACTTTTAAATGTTTTCAATAAAAAATCATTTTTCAGCTCTAAAAGTCGTACCATAGTGTTACTTGCATACATCAATTTATTTTGAGGAGAAAGTATCAACACAGCATCATCAGAAATATCAAAGGCCTTTTGAAAAACCTTCAGGTTATTTGCAAGTGTTGCCCTTAATTTCTTTTTTTGTCTGGAAAGGAAATAGGTAGAAAAGACAAAGAGAATGGATAAAAGGACTATTGCCATTACTGCATACTCTTCACGTGTGATTTGAACTATTATCTCTTGAACTCTTTCCAATGTACTATCCATCCCTTAAACCTGTATGTATCAAACTAACTTATATTATAAATATTAAAACTCAAGTTTTACTTAAACATAAAGCTTCTATGCGTGTTTTCGCATCTTGAACCGTAAATTTTTGATTGACCTCAATGGCGCTCAATTCAATGGTCTTATCCTCTGCTGATATTTGTGCCCATCCTTTGCGACACTGCAGTTTAGGATCATTCATCCTCAATTTTTTATCCATATACTCCAGATACTGACTTTTTTGCTCAAGAATGAACACCATATTCTGCCTATACTTTTTAGACATTTCAGGTAACAAAGAAGAAAAACGCTCTAACTTATACTTCATAACTCTTTTAAATTCATCCTCTAAATGTATGAACTTTATCTGGATCTCTTTGAGTTGTCTGCTGGGCGAACTGCGTAACAATACCTCTTCTGTATGTTTTAATTCACGCAGAAGGTGCTGCAGCTTCTGATTCATCGCATAGGTAAACCGCTCACCCATCTCATTTAAAGTATAGAGTATCTCTCTCATATCCGGGAGTATCATCTCCATCGCTGCACTCGGGGTCGGTGCACGCAGATCTGCTACAAAGTCACTGATCATTACATCCACTTCATGCCCCACAGCGCTCACTACGGGAGTTTGCATAGCAAAAAGAGCATCTGCTACGACCTCTTCGTTAAAACTCCAAAGGTCTTCTGCACTTCCCCCGCCACGTCCTACGACCACGACATCAACACTTAAACTGTCAGCATAGTGCAAAGCATGGGCTATCTGAGCTGCTGCATTATCACCCTGTACCAATGTATCTACGATCATAACTTCAAGCAAGGGCCAGCGATGTGCAATGATCTTCAACATATCATGTAGTGCTGCACTCTCTTTGGCTGTGACCAATGCTATTTTTCTGATATGTTTGGGGATGGGTTTTTTTCTTTGTGCATCAAAATACCCCTTTTCCTTTAAGCGTTCTTTGAGCTGTTCATAGGCCAATGCCAAAGCACCCTTCCCGTAAGGTTCAACATGTACCGCATAGAATTGGTATTCACCTCTGGGTGTATAGACGCCTACTGAACCCTCTATGACGATATGCATCCCTTTTTCTATACGAAATTTTAATTTCGAAACCGAAGAGCGCCACATTACACATTTGATACTGCTCTGCTGATCTTTAATGGAAAAATAGATATGTCCTGAAGTATGATAGGTGACCGATGCTACTTCACCCTCCACAAGTATATGCATAAATGTAGCTTCTAGCAATGATTTTATCTTTGTATTGAGTGAGGAGACACTCATCATTGCTTGACTCATGGTACTCCTTTTTTAATCTATATGTTATATTTTTTGTGCAACAAGCAGGGTCGAGATACCCATAGAGAAAGATTTGATATATTTCATCTCAAACCCTGCTTCTTCCAACTCTTTGGCCAACATTTCTGTGGTCAAGAACTCTTCGATCGAGTCCGGCAGATATTTATAGGCTTCATAATTCTTGGAGATCAGACCACCTACGCGCGGAAGCACCTTCTTCATACCAAAATCTACGATCTTGTCAACCACACCGCTTCTGTCCTGTTTGGTAAACTCCAAGATCATCACGATACCCTTCGGTTTTAAGGCACGGTTGAACTCTTGCAGTGCCTCTACCCTGTCAACCACATTACGGATACCGTAAGAGATAGAGATCACATCCGTACTCTCATCTGCTATGGGGAGTTTCTGCGCTTTTCCTTCAATGAACTCTGCGAAATCCACTTTCCCTCTTGCCACTTCAAGCATACCAACAGAAGGATCGACTCCTACATATTTTTCAATGTTTATACCGTTTTTCTTGGCTTGTTCTCTCCAGTAGATCAACAGATCACCCGTACCCGTTGCCACATCTGTTACCTGTGTCAACTCTTTTTTATCCAGGATCTCAAAGGCTTTGTCACACCCTTTTTTACGCCACTGGATATCGATACCGAAACTCAATACCCTGTTCGCCAGGTCATAGGTGCTTGCAATATCGTCAAACATCGTGACGATTTTTTCTTGTTTTGCTTCTTTATCTGTTAATTTTTCAATACCCAATGCGTTTGCTCCATATCATCAAATCTCTCTCTTTGTTATCTTGATGCAGAAAATGTAAATTCATAGTGGTATTATAGGTTAAATTATTCGTAGAGAGCTTAGGTGTCTGGTAAATAAGCATCCAATCTATCTTCTCTTCAAGGGCTTTGAGCATACCCTCGCCACCTTCTACCAGAACGAAAGAAGGTCTCTCTAAAAAATCCAATCTATTGATGATCTCTACCTTTCTATTATCAACAGAAAAAAGGGGGATCGCCCTGTCAAAATTGTCTGTTTTACTATAGATCTTGACATCGGGTGCCTGCGCTTGGATAAACCTGCAATCCAGAGTAGGTCTGTCTTCTCTTACGGTATTGCCGCCTATGAGCAGCGTGTCGCACATTTCTCTGAGCTGATGCACATGGGTCAAGGAGGCTTGAGAACTCAAATACCCCCCACCGATACGGCCATTGGTCGTTTGT
>JBFEWI010000135.1:0-5032 GCA_041546475.1 Sulfurovum sp. | reverse complement strand
TATGCTGTACTCATAGCACGAAAAGTAAGAGGTAAAAAGGCTACAGTGCTTTATGCATTTGACAACTGTGGTACACTAAAGTTCACTGAAATCATGGCATTTGGCGAGCCGCCGGAGTATATACCGAACAAAACGTGGATGGGCCAACTGCAGAATAGAGATGCCTCAGCAACACTGACCGTAGGAAAAGATATACCTACGATCAGCGGTTCTACACTCTCGGCAAGGTCGATCACCGAAGGTGCAAGAGTAGCCAGAGCCATTTATGAAATTGTTTTGAAGTAAAATACGATGAAATTTTTAGTGACAAAAGATCTGGCACACTCTACATTGCTTAGTTACCTTATGGGGAGTGTCGTATTTGCGATACTTCTTTATCTTGGATTTGATATGCTGCTTCATGCATATGTGATCGGTTTGGACATAAATAGTGTTTCAGTGACACTTTTTGGTGATATAGAGAACTTTGTTGAGCCTATACTGATAGATTCACTGCTGCTTCAAGTACATATCGATCTCTTTATGACACTCTTTGCACTTTTGATACTCTCCTCTATCTATATTCGTCTCTATTCGGAAAAAGTAATGACCAAATGGGTGGTACATTTATTATTTCTTACGGGAATGCTGGCACCGATATCGCTGATACTTGCATATTTTGTCTCTGCATCATTGACAGTTATGTGGCTGATCAGTTTTGTAATGTGGCATCTACTGGCGTCTATCGTCTCTCTTATGATCTTAAAGAAACTTCTATTCAAATGAAAAATATAGCACTCTACAGCCTTCCCATAAGGTATATGCTCATCTATATCATTTTAATCTTATTGAGCGGGGTATGGCTTTTTTTGCTTTCGCAAGGATTGGAGTGTAGTGACGGTATTATCAGCACTCTGAAAAATGTTCTCACTGCTCCTGCAGAAAAGAGTGTAGAAGGGCTGATAGAAGTGGCTACGCCGCATCTCTTTGCCATAGGTACACTGATCTTTGTGGCAGCACACTTTATGCTGTTCAGCACCAATGTTTCACAAAAGATCTCGTTGATCGCGGCAATGTCTCTTTTTGTTTTTGGATTGTTCGATATCTTTTCCTACTTTGCCATTACTTTTGGACTCGTAGTATCAGGATGGATCAAACTTGTAGCACTATCGGGTTTTGTACTGCTATTCTTACTTATGCTGGGGCTGGTCGGGTTTTCTTTGTAGTCTAACCACTCAATGGTCACAAGATCAGTCAAGTTTCCATAGCGTATCTTCCCTTCTCTATCTACCAGTACAAAGCCGATCTCTTCCCTCTCTTTTAAAAATGCCAATGCTTCTGCTGTAGTCATCACTGAAAGTGCTGTGGCATAGGCATCGATCTTTGCATTGTCAGCAGTCGTAAAAAGCGATACGGAAACAAATGCACGCCCCTGTGAAGCGGTCTTTGGATTGATGAGGTGATGTTCTTCCCTGGTAGTGGCATATCTCCTGTAAGTGCCGCTTGTAGAGATGGAGAGTTGCGATTTTTTGCTTTTGATTTTGGCAAAGGTCTGTTCAGAATAGGGTGACTGAAGATAGACTTCACATCGATCCAAACATCGGATATCCCCGCTCAGTGCGATGATCCCTTCGCTGACATTCCTCTCATCAAGGTATTGCGCAACTTTGTCTGCACCATACCCTTTGCCCATACCGCCCAGGTCCAGAGTGATGTTTGTATCTGTAGTGATCTGCTTGTCATCTACATGGATGCCGTGGATATCCAGATGGGCACTGCGTAATTCCTGTCTGGAGGGAGAGTAGGTTTTTTCTTCTCCAAAATGATAGAGCTTTTTTGAGATCGATCCGATCGTGATATCAAAGTAACCGTTGCTCTGATGATAGTAAGCCCTTGAAAGTCTAATGGCTTCAGCCAGATAGGGGTCATACGCTACATGATGGTTCTTGTTCAGTTTTGCCAGTGTAGCATTCTCATCATAAGTAGAGAGAGAATCTTCGATACGCTGTATCAGTTCAAAGGACCCAGTGATCTCCTGGTTGTGTTTTTCTGGTAATGAAATGCTTACAAAAGTGCCCATCAGTACCTGTGTGCGTGTTTGTAGCCCCTCTTGTGCAAATAAAAACAGAGGGAAGAGAAGAAGAATGAAAAGTCGCATTAGCGCTTCTTTAGTATTTCTATGATCCCTTTAAAATCTTTTTCATGCCCAAAACAGCTGTTGGAATTGCACAGCATAAAACCGTCATTGGTGTCATTTTTCAAAAGAGAGAAAGGATGAGGGAGGGTATCAAGATCAATGATATGCGTTTTAAGTACATCCTCTTTGGCTTTGATAATGACATCATCTTTGAGATAACGGATCACCATACGGCTCATACGCGGGGTAGAGATGGGTTGGCGCATGATATCATAAGAGTAGATCTCCAGTGTTTTAAAGACAAACTTTTTATAAACGGTATCCACCAGAGAAGAGATACTGTAGAGTACTGAGATCATGGTGGCAACGGAAGAGGGGTAGGAGCTGTCATAAATGTCCGCATTGGTTTCAAACTCTCCGCGTGAGAACTTCCATTTTCCCTGGTCAAAGTACTTTTCAATGGCACTGTTCGTCAGTTTGGTTGCCGTCATTAGATAGGTTTCATCGAGTGTACTTTCATAGGCTTCGATGAGTGCTTCTGCTAGATAGGCATAATCTTCCAAAAATGCTTTGATCTTCGGTTTTTTACCTATCAGTGTAGAGTGAAAGAGTTCAGAATTGATGTACATGCTCTCCAGCAGTGCATCCAGGGATCTGAGTGCCGGTTTGAGGTAGGCGTTATCTGCACGAGACGCTTTGAAGAGCGTTTTGATCATCATTGCATTCCAAGAGACAAGGACTTTTTTGTCTATGAAAGGGTGGGTACGTTTTTCTCTACGCTTTCTCAGTGCCTGTATCGCTTCCTCATAGTAAGGGATCTTGACATCGACAGGGTCATCTATACGTACGATGTTTTTACCTTCAAAGTTCCCTTCTTTTGTAATATGCAGTGCCTCGGCAAGTGCTGCATGTTCATGACTCGGGATACCTGCTTTGTCAAAAGACTTTAAAGCCTTTTCATAGGTATAGACAAAGTATTTACCCTCTTCTCCTTCCGTATCGGCATCCGAGGCAGAGTAGAAAAGACCGTCTTCACTCCTATTTTGTATCATAAAGTCTATCGTTTCAAAAGCAACAGATCTGTAAAAATCCTTGCTACTGACATGATAGGCTTTGAGGTAGACTTCTGCCAGCATGGCATTGTCGTAGGTCATCTTTTCAAAATGGGGTATAAGCCATTCATTATCGGTAGAGTAGCGGCAGAAACCACCCTCTACAAGATCTCTCAATCCGCCTTTTGCCATACATGTGAGTGAGTGAAGCGCCATGTCACGTGTCTCTTTATCTCCGGTGATACGGTAGAGGTCCAGGAGTAGATCAAGCATGGATGCCTGAGGGAATTTAGGTGCTTTGTTGAAGCCGCCGTTTGTATGATCAAAGAGTTGCTTGGCCTGATCTGAAACCCTTCCGATGATACTTTGGTCCAGTTTTGTGGCCTGAATCTTGTCCTCTTTGGGGTTGAGGAAACGGAGTATTTCATCGGCTTTTTCGGTCAGCAGTGCTTTTTCTTTGCTGTATTTGTCGGCGATCACTTCAAGTAGACTTGAAAAACTCATCATCCCATAACGTGGTTCGTCGGGTATGTAGGTAGCGGAGTAAAAAGGTTTTTGTTCCTGTGTGAGAAATATGGAAGTGGGCCAACCTCCCGGACGTTGGTTCATCAGCTGGTAGACCTCTTGAAAATGTTTGTCTATGTCCGGACGCTCTTCCCTGTCTACTTTGACTGCAATAAAATGTTCATTCAGGATCTTTGCAGTTGCTTCATCTTTAAAAGATTCATCTTCCATGACATGGCACCAGTGGCAAGAACTGTACCCTATGGAAAGAAAGATCGCTTTATTCTCTTTTCGGGCTTTCTCAAAAGCTTCTTCACCCCAAGGATACCAGTCTACAGGATTGTCAGCATGTTGCTGTAAGTAAGGGGAATGCTCATTTTTAAGATGATTTGCCATTTTTAACCTTTATTGTTAACCAATTATTGGTAATATTACACAGCGTATACACGAATAGTACAATAGAATACTATAAAAGTTTAATATAAAAGAGAAAATAATGAATGATTTAGTCAAAAAGTTACTCTTATTGAGTTTCATTTTCAGTACATTTGCATCTGCAGGGTTTGAGAGCGTATTGAAAAAACAGAAGTTTTTATCACCGGAGGAAGCATTTCAAGTGAGTGCTGTACTCCAAGAGGATGTGATAGAAACTAAGATCATCATGGCAGATAAAATTCATGTCTATGAAGACACATTAAACTATAGAATCATTTCTCCTTCTTCTTTAGAATTGGCCGTTGTAAAACCTCAAGCACATGATTTTGATGGTGATATGGTGTATGAAAAAGAGGTAGTTGTTGCAATTCCTACAAAAGAGATAGAGTCCAAAGTCAAAGGTGACTACACCCTTGAGATCGAGTTTCAAGGATGTTCAGATGCAGGTATCTGTTATCAGCCTATTAAAAAAACCTTTGATTTTAAAGGAGAAGAGCTCGGACTCTTTGACAAGATCTCACAGTCTTTAAAAGAGGGTAATACAGCAAAAATAGCAGATCTCTTGGTAAATGAAAGCTCCATATTCATCTTACTTCTTTTCTTTATTTTTGGTCTATTGTTATCTTTGACACCATGTATCTTCCCGATGATACCCATTCTCTCTTCGATCATCGTTTCGCAGCAGGGAGGAAGTGAGAAACCAAGCGTAGCCCAGGCATTTTTCACCTCTTTGGTCTATGTTGTTTCTATGGCTCTGACCTATACGACTGTAGGGATCATAGCGGGACTGGTCGGTGCAGATATACAGACGGCGATGCAAACCCCATGGGTTCTAACGCTCTTTGCTGCGATGTTCGTCGCTTTGGCATTCTCTCTGTTCGGATACTACGAGTTAGGACTTCCTGCATCATGGCAATCTAAATTG
>JBFEWI010000014.1:0-17024 GCA_041546475.1 Sulfurovum sp. | reverse complement strand
GGAAATCAATGTATTATGTAGCAAAAGTAGATGCAGACAAATGTGCTGAATATAAATGTCACACGTGTACTTTATATTGTCCAGAAGCGAATACACTAATGTTCGATAAAGACAGAAACACATCATGGGTAGATGAAAACAGATGTAAAGGGTGTGCACTTTGTGTATACGTTTGTTCTGACATGCTTGACCGTAATTGTATTACAATGGAAATGGCTGGTCACGAAGAGTAGTCTTTTCAGCCATATTGGTCACCCTCTCGGGTGACCAAGCGAAATGCTCTCCCTGATCAATTCGCAATAAAATCAATCAAACCTCCAACTTATAAATCTTAAATAGTAAAATTAAAATAGTTTCATAGCTTTAAACTATATATTTGTTAATTTTAGACAATAATGCTAAAATTACGCAATTTAAAACCGAAAGGATTGTATTGAAAGTTACAGTAGAAAAAGTAGATGATATCAACTACATTATTAGTGGTACTGTTGAAAATAAAGTGATCGAAGAGAAAGTCGCTAAACTCAAAGAAGAGGCAGAAAAAGCACCTAAAGACGAAGAGTCTACAGATGAAAACATTGAACAAAGTGCTGCAGGACAGGTATTTCAAGATTTCATTAATGCGGGTATTAAAGAAGGCAATTTGGATGTTGAGAACATTTTGGGCCAGCCAGGACTTAAAAAATATGAGCAGCAAGAGGACAGTATATACTTTGAAGTAGAAGTTGCTGTCAGCCCTGAGATCAATGTAGATGACATAGATTTTGACGAGATCGCACCTGAGTATACCAAACCTACTGCAAGCCCTGAAGCTGTAGAAGCTAAACTTGCAGAGTTCGCTGAACAACAAGCGCCGTTTACCAAACTTGAAACCCCTAAGCCGATCGAGCTTGGTGATGTAGCCGTGATAGATTTTATAGGGTATATCGATGATAAACCGTTTGAAGGCGGGAGTGCTGAGAAGTTTAACATTAAAGTAGGGTCAAACAAGTTTATCCCAGGATTTGAAGAACAGCTTGTAGGCATGGAGTATGGTGAAGAGAGAGATGTTATCGTTACTTTCCCGAAAGATTATTCAGCAGATGATCTAGCGGGTAAAGAAGCCAAGTTTGTTGTAAAACTGCATGAGATCCAAGAGCAAAAACCGGTGACTATCGATGATGCTTTTGCACAAAAGGTATTAAACAATAATACAGCAACGGTCGAGACCCTGAAAAAACAGTTCGGAGAACAGGTTACAGCAGAAGAGCTTTCACAAATCTATATGCGTGACCTTAAACCGAAGATCGTAGAAGCTTTACTTGCAAAATTTGACTTTACCTTGCCAAATAACGTTGTAGAGGCAGAGATCGATGCGAAAGTCCGTGAAAAGTCAAGAAGCTTCACTGAAGAGCAGCATCAAGAATATGTTGAAGATAAGGAAAAGTTCAAAGAGCTGAGAGAATCTGTACGTGAAGAGGCAAGAAGAAGTATCAAGTTGGCACTTATTGTTGAAGCCTTGGCGAAAAGAGAAGGTATTGATGTACATGAACAAGAGGTGATCGCTGCACTGGGCTATCAAGCTACAATGACGGGTCAGGATCCACAGGCATTGCTAAAATACTACCAAGATAACAACTTGATGACAGCAGCGAAAATGGGTCTTACAGAAGATAAACTTTTTGGGCATATACTCGGGTTCCATAAAGCATAAGCAGCTTCTTCCGTCATGAATACAACAGATGAACTCTGGGTTCAGACACTTTGGAAATGGGCAGATGAACATGCTGTTCCGGATCTGCAGTGGGTAGAACATGATTCCTATCTGAAGGGCGGCTATTTCAAAGGATTGCCAAGAAGCAAAGAAGAGTTACTGCACTTAACAGAGCTCAACCTTCTTGGTATGCAGCTTACCGACCTGCCAGCAGAAATAGGACATCTGATACATTTAAAAAAGCTTTATCTTTTAGGGAACCGTCTTACTACATTACCCTCAGAGATAGGCAAACTTCTCAATCTGGAAGAACTTTATGTCCCAGGCAACCAATTGATCAGCTTACCAAAAGAGATAGGTGCTTTACATAACCTAAAGCTTCTTCTTCTCCAAGAGAATCAACTCACAACCCTGCCAAAGCAGATCGGTGACCTACGAAGTCTGACAACCTTGGAACTTGGCGGAAACCAGCTGACATCGCTACCCGAAGAGATCGGAAAACTTACCAACTTAAGCAAGTTAACCTTTTGGAAGAACAAGCTTACAAGACTGCCAGAAGAGATCGTACATCTTGTAAATCTGATAGAGTTGGATGGTATTTATAATAAACTGGAGTTGACAAAAGAGCATATTGAATGGTTAGAGACTTTACTGACCAAAGAGTGTTCGGTCAGTGTGTAGTGTTGTAAAGTACACTATGTGTAAATACACTTGCAGTATAGTTTAGCTATACTCTCAGCATTAATATTAGGAGAGACAATGCCTTATGATTCCGTTGACAGACCTTCCATAGAGAGAATGGTACGTGAGTTTTACAGTGACGTACTTCAAGATGATATCCTGGGTCCTATCTTCATCAAAGCTTTGGGGAACGATCTGAAAAACGGTAAATGGCATGAGCACCTTAATACACTCTATAATTTTTGGATGCAGATGATGACAGGCGAGTCACCGTATCAGGGGCACCCTTTCCCTCCGCATGCATTTTTGGGACCACTCCAGCGAGAAACGTTCGAACGTTGGTTAGAACTTTTTCATGCGACGGTCTATAGACTCTTTGTTCCTGAGATCGCGGATAAGTTTTACAAAAAAGCGGATATCCTTGCAGAGCAGTTTATGGATAACCTTGGTATCAATGATGACGACGATGAAGATGACGATTATTAAAAAGGAGATGAAATGAGTGAACAGGCAAAAATATTGGCAGAGCTGCAGCAGATCATTATGACCATTTTAAAAAATGGATCTGCCTCGGAAGCGGAAGGTCAGAGGATCGATGAACTTGAAGCCTTGCTGCATGAGCAAAAGTGTTATCAAGAGATCGATCATGAAGCGTACGAGTATCTAGGAGAAGAGATCGCAGGTCTCTTTGCTACGGGCCACTCTATGGAAGCCGTAGAAAAAATGTGTGAGAATGAGATCACGCCTGAGGACTTTTTTGGCTTTATCGCCTATCATGATGAGGATGAAGAGTATATAGATCTTTTTACCGATGCATTCATCGCAGAAGTAAAAGAGATCTATGTTTCAAAGTGCCAACCCTCATAGCCATAGGGGACTTACATTTTAAGTTCTCTGTCATCAATGATGAGAGAGAAAAACTATTTCCCGGTCTTAGCCTGTATCACCGGGTTTTTCATCACAGCCGTCCGGACATCCTCATTTTCATCTATCATCAATTGATCCAATATCTCGGATGGGGTACTTGGATTGACCGCAAGAGAGGATCGTACATTTTCATCTTCATGTTTACTGAGTTCAGTGAGTATCTCCACAGGGGTATTCGGGTTTCCTGCGATCCAATAGGAAAGATCACTGTCCTGGCTTAGTTCAACCAAAGTATCTACGGGTGTATGTAAATGTTCTGCAACAAACTGTCTGACCAGAGGGATCTCATCTTGACTCAGTTTTACCAATGTTTCAGCTGATGTATTGACATGTGCCGCGACGCGTACGCGCACAAATGGATTCTCGTCCTGGCTTAATTGGTCCAAGATCTCAGCGGATGTGTTTTCATCTTGTAATAGTGCTAATGCATCTGTATTCATTATCGTTACCTTTATCGTTTTTCATCTTTTTTAGCAATGAATGATTTGGTGCATTGTAGCTTTTATATCTTAAATATATAAGCTTCACAGCAGGCCTTTGTTGTATGAAATAGGGTTTTAAGTGAATTTACAATATGATGGCCTAGAAAAGTCCAAAAGGAATAGACAGAATCATGGATACAACGATCGATATACACTTTCATGTAACACCGGAACAACAAGAGACGATAGCGTTGAGAGCGTCAGAAAATGGTTTTGATGACACTTCTGCCTATTTAAAAGTGGTCGCACTCAAAACACAGGCATTTACACATACGTCTGCTGGTTCATCTACAGGTGAAGCATCTGTAGAACTTGGATTCAAAGTCACAGAGGAACAAAAAACTAAAATAGAAGAGAATATGAAAGAGAGTGGCTGTGATACGCTTGCAGATTATCTCAAATATGTTGCATTGCATGCCGTGGTTACAGCAGTCATAGAAGTACGTTCAACAGGCAGTCTTGATGATATGTTATCACGTATTGCAAAAGCAAAGGGTAACGGCTAGTTTTCATACCAGTAAGCTGATATCCATAATTAAGATAGAAAAGCTACAATTCACTTCATTAATGATAGAGATACAATAGATCTAAACAATAAGAGTAAAAAGATGACAGAAACAGAAGCATTAGTCAAAGCAAATATTGAAAAATACAAAAAACTGGATAAAGGCGAGTGGGATGAAGAAGCCCTCATAGAGGCGCAGAACAATATAGAGTTCGTTAAGCAGTTCAAAGCAGAACTCTCTAAAGAACTTTTTGGACAAGATCAAGCGATCAATGTGGTTTCCAACAGTATGAAAACCACTGTCAAAGATCAAAAAGGACCGAAGGCAACCTATCTTTTTTTAGGACCTCCGGCTACGGGTAAGACCTTCCTTGCAGAGCTAATGGCAGAACATATACCTAAGTATAAGATCATGAAGTTCGACATGACACAGTACCACCAGCAAAACGGTGGTGAGTTGTATGGATATCCTGCTGGATGGAAAGGCTATGGTGTCGGTCAGCTTACCGGCTTTGTACATAGAAACCCTAAGGCTGTCATCGTACTTGATTCTTTTGAAAAATGTGACAATGTCATCCAAAACAACCTTTTCTCCATCTTTGAAGGCGGTAAGATGCGTGATGCATGTGGTTGGGATAAGATCACAGATGAGCCGTGTAATGAAGACCCTGATATCATCTACAACGATGAAAATGCAAACTATATGGTAGATTTTACAGAGGCCATCTTTATCATTACGACGAGTGTCGGTAAAGAGCTTTACCAAGACTACAGATTTCAAGATCTGGTCGAGAAAGATTATGTACAAGCCGAATCGATGATCCTTGAAGCGATCAAGAGAGAGAAGAAGCGAGAGAGCAGAAGCGGTGGTGTCCAGGAAGCCATCGTGCCCGAGCTTGTTTCCAGGTTCTCTAAAGCACATATCGTTCTGTTCAATAAACTGGAATATGATGCCTTTGAAAAAATATCCAAGCGGGTATTCCTGGGCTATAAAGATGAGTTTTATGACCAGTATAATATAGAGTTTGTCGTAGGGAAGAATTTTGATAACTTCTTGACGATACAGATGCTTAACTTTGCTCCGGAACTGGATGCAAGACGTCTTAAAGAGAAGGTGAGTAGTTACTTTTTTAACAGAATCACACAATTCATGCAAGATTCAGACAAGCCGATCATGTATTTCAAGCAGATCAAGGTATCTCTCTCCAAAGAGTCTGTAGCATATCTAAAAGAGCGGGTAATGCCTCTGATCGAAAATGAGACTCTTGTAAGAGAACTCTTTAGAAAAAATACTACCCTTGATATCAATGATACACTCACTGAGAAGAATGGCATTATTACCTATAAAGTCAATTCGTGCAAGTTTTCACAAGTAGTGAGGATCAAAGACTTTAGTGAAGATGGTCTAGTCTTTGATATCCCTAATGTCTCTTTTAATGATATTGCAGGCCACCATAAGGCAAAGCAGAGACTGGGCGAGGTCATCAACTTCTTTAAAGAGCCGAAACTCCTGGAGAGTTTTAACATTGCACCGCCAAAAGGTATGCTATTGTATGGACCTCCTGGTACAGGAAAGACAATGCTGGCAAAGGCATTTGCCAAAGAGGCGGAACTCCCTTTTATCTCGACTACGGGACTGGAACTGCTCCAACCTGAAAAAACGAAGTCGATCTTTACAAGAGCAAAAGCGTATGCACCGGCTATCATCTTTATTGACGAGATCGATACCATCGGAAGACGTGACGGAGAAAACGGCAGGGAAGTACCTATCAACAAACTCTTATCAGAGATGGATGGTTTTGCAGGGAGAAAAGGTGAAGATATCTTCGTGATCGCTGCAACCAATTATAAAGAAAATATCGATCCTGCTATTATACGACCGGGAAGGGTAGAGATACACATAGAGATCAACAATCTTGATAAGGATGCAAGACAGTATTTCCTGGATAAAGTGATCAATGAAAAGCCTACAAGCGGTACGTTTGATATGAAAAAGCTGTTGATGTATACCACAGGATTCACAGGCTCTCAACTTGAAATGCTTGGAAAAGAAGCGTCATTCTACTGTCTGCGTCACGGTTTGCCTGCGATCACACAGGATATCCTCATTGAACAGATCAATACGATCAAATATGGTGAGAGACAGTCTTATCTCTCTCTTGAGCAGATGTTTGAAGAGACAGCTGTCTATGAAGCGGGAAGGGCAGTTATTTCTAAGATACTCATGCCTCATATTCATATAGAGCATGTAAGTATTACACCTAAAGACAACAATGAGCATTTCATATCACATAACTACAGTGATATGCAAGAGAACATGACGGTCAAAGATTTTAAAGACAAGATATCTGTATCTTTGGCAGGAAGGGCAGCCCAGATCAGACAGTTTGGTGAGATAGAAGGTATGGACTCTGGTGCTTCAAATGACCTGCAGCAAGCCACACGTGATGCTTACGTGGCTATCGCACATTATGGAATGGATAAAGAGGTCGGATATATCAATATCAATGGTGTGATGGACGCACAACAAAAATCTGTTGGAAATAAAGATACAGAACATTATCATGAACAAATAGATGCAGCACTAGAACGCTGGATGACTGAAGGCCAACAGAGAGTGGTTGATTTGGTAGATGAGCATTGGTCAACGATAGAAAGGCTCTCTAAAATACTGCTTCAAAAAGAGATCATCTATGCAGATGAATTGGATGAGATAGTCGCCGGATAGTGCAGTTTTAGAGTAAGACTTTTAAAGTCTTACTCTATAAAGTGTATTCAAAAGTGCGACTGCATGACTTTTGAATATTGTTCTTTAAATATTCGGAGCCGTTTGTGCATCCCATTTTGAAATATGTTGTGTGTACCACTTTTTAAAGTCTTTTTCCAAAAAGCCCTGCAGCTCTTTTGGACCTTTCAGTACTTCCCAACGTTTATGAAATTTTTCCAATTTCTTTCTTATGACATCATGATCGCTTTTATGCATCTGCATGTCGGAGTAAGCACTCTGCTCCATCAGATCTTCTTCTGTTTTAAAGTGGGTCTCTATTTCAGCTAAGAATTCCGGGAAGAGTTCATCCACTTTTTCTACATCTTTGGCTTTCACCGCATCATAAAAGTTGTTGATCACTTCCATCTCATCTTCATGTAGCATATTCATCATATCATTTGCCACTTGTTGTACATCTTGTGGTTGAATTAACATTTTATCTCCATACAATTGGTTTATAAAAAAGATTATAGCTACAAAAGTTTATAGTTACTGAAAGATAGCAATATGTTTCTCTATTTAAAGTCTAAATGAGGATATAAAAATGTGAGATACGATAGATTAAGATTACACTTCTTCAATCAAGCATACTAGATCAAAACCTTCTTTTTTTGCTTTTTCTTCGATCATTTCTGCTTTGGTTTGGGCTATTTCAAACATATACCCGCCACAAAACCCTTCACCATTGCTTACGATCTCATGGGCAATAGCTTCTGCTTCTGCCTGATCTTTATGAAACACTTCTTTGAGCATTGTCATACAAAATTCCCATGAAACATGCTTATCATTGATGATTGAAACAAGGCAGAACTTAGGTGTATCGAACTCTGTTTTCAAGTAAGCTTTGAGTGTTTTGGGCTTTTTAATCGTTACTGGCATACTGTTCCTAACTGCTCTAGATAATTTATCGTTTACTATTATACCCAAAAAACCTATAGGTTACTTCGAAGGGGGGTGTGATACTATCTATTGGATACAGCAGATAGAGAGGAAAGAAGTGTTCCGGTTTTTGATAAATCCTGCTATAATTCCATTTCAAAAAAACATCTTATTAGCGTGAGTGTTTACAGACGGTTTGTATAAAAGGATCAAGCATAGAACTTCAAAGCAGTATTAACAGAGAAAACCTTCGGATCTTGATGACTTTGTTTTATGAGAAAGCGTTAGAAGATGAAGTGTTGGCTCCTTTTTTTATAGATGAGATCGGTGATGATCTAAGCAGTGAGGATTGGTTTGAGCACATAGATCTTTTAGCAGATTTCTGGTTGGCTAAAATGCTGGGAGAAGACACGTACTACGGAAATTTCGTAGGTGCACATGTCAAGATGCCTCATTTAAAAAGAGAAACGTTTACGAGATGGCTGGAGCTGTTCTCAAAAACAGCCGATGAAGTCTATGTTGCTGAAATCGCTGAAGGATTCAAGAAAAAAGGCGATCAGTTTGCTAAACAGTTTCTCAACACCAAGAAAAAGATCTAAATACGTTTTTCATAGTTGATATGTTTTGAATGAAAGGAAAAGAATGAATAGAGATAAAAAACGGAATTTACTTTTCATACAGGATGAGAGGTCAGAGTTTGATGCAGAGACCAAAATATTCAATACATTGTTCAATAGGGTCGATAAAGCGTTGGGAAAGGAAGAGGCGTTAAGACTTTTTAATGCAAACGACTATGATATTGTCCTGAGTGACCTGAGTGTTGAACCTGAGGGTGCTGGGCTTTTAAAACAGATGAAAGACCTAAAATCTGAACAAATCATATTTGCGTTGGTCTCACCCAAAGATACAGATAAACTTTATGGGATAGCTGACCTGGGTGTCAATGCCTTTGAATTGACACCAGAGTACTTTGATCAAGCCTTGGAGCAAATTGCACTGTTCGACCCTTCTCAACAGCAATAATCGTTATTGCGTTTCAACATAAGGCTCAAGTCTTTCACTTGAGCGTAATCTATTTATCTGCAACCACACCTGCAACCGTGTATTTTTACCTGGTCTTCTTTAAAGATCTCACGCCAGATCTCTAACTCCATCTCCGTTGGTTTTAAGAGATCACTATGTGGTCTTTTCTTTACATCTATCAAATCATTGTTGATCTTATTGAGCCCAGTCAGTACGTTTTCTGTCAGTGTCAAATCTAATTTACTCATGTGTAATCCTTTCTTGATAGTTCTAAATATAGCATAGCATATTATTCTTTATTAAAAATTATATAGTTTCTTTATAGATGAATGTCTACGTCATTCCAGGAGTATATGTCTACCACCCCAATATCTTGAGATCCCATGAACGACTATCGAAGGGTATAAGTAAGTCTTCTTTCGCTAAGATGTCACATCTAAGATAAAGGCCAAAAATGGAACAGATAAATAGCGTATTGGAGAAGTACAACCACTTTAAAGATGCTCAGATCCGATCAGTGCAATCGCTCTCAGACACTTCAAAAGTTGTGACGATTGTTGTACAGGATGATGAGGGAGAAGATCTTCATACGATCAATATAGTGTGTAAAGATATAAAAGAGTCAAGAATACTGCAAAACAGTGTACTCTCTTTTCTTGATATGATGAGTGGTATCACTATCATTAAAGAGCATGATCTCTATGGTTTTGCAGTTGGTAGTGGTACTGCTATGTTACATGTGCATAATGCACCGATGTATATTATAGCTTCAGATATTACAGTGGAAGAAAAATAAAAGAGGGTGGAGAGAAAGATCTCTACCCGGTGATGAAGCTTACTACTTCTGAATAGTCATGCTTCTTCAAATAAGCGCAGCGGCTATGAACATCCGCATGAACCTCCATCAGTACTGCAACTGCCAGCACTGCTTGTTCCACATGAACCGCCTGTATTAGGGTTCTCCGCTACTCTGATCAAAAATGTATTATTAGAGGTTTTTTGAGCAAAAAAGAGGTGTTTTGAACAAAAATCCTCATTCATGAATTCTGCGGCTATTTTTGAGTAATTGTACGCATCTTGCTGAGTATCAAATGTTTTTTCACTTGCATATTCACTTCTTTTAAAACATCCACATTCGTGTTCCATCTGTACTGTATACATAAACTTTTTTTCCTTTTGGTCATTTATTTACGGGAGTATAGTTAGTAAAACTTTAAATAAGATAAAATTACTCCGAAAAGTATAGATTCTTTATAGAAGTACAAAAGTTTATAGAGGAGGGGCTCAAGCATTGGATGATATTACATATTTCAAGATGGGATTTGAAGACTGCTATATATCTTGGTGATTCTCATTAGCAGTTGAGTCATTTTTTAGATGAGTCAAGGTGTGGTTTTTGCTCTACCTTGACTTAGAAGAATAATGATTTATTACGCAGGACTTTATTAGTTTGAACCACTCTCTTTTGGAGGTACTTGGCTTCCGTCAAATCCGATTGTCACTTCACTTTTCCTTACGAGTGTATTCGCATCTTCAATATCATCATCGTCTTCATCATCAGGTCTTACACTGCTATGAATGATGATCTTGTCACCATAATCTACCGCTTCAAAAAAGTGTGTCATACAAAACTGTTGATTCATCAGGCACTCAAGAACACGCGCTTTATTATACATATCTTCTCTTGATTCGAATGTCATAGTCTTTTCAAATCCGCTCTTTTTAAAGCAGCCACACTCTTTTTCAATTTCTAGGGTATACATACTATTTCCTTTTTTTATACTATTGATAAGGGTTTATATCATTTAAAACTTAAGATGCCATAAAAAGAGCGATCAGAGCTCTTTAATGACTTTAAAATCGCCTGATTCGTAAGAGTAGACCTTTTTAGCCTCTTTATCAATGATGACAGGACGGATCCACTCATTTAAAATAAACTCTTTTGCGATAGAGTTTTCTACGGCTTTCCCTACTTTTTCCAAAGGTGCCTCCATGAATGTAAGCAGTCTTACCGGTTCATGATAGGCTTCCCCTTCTAAAAGAACGGATTGCGTAGGAAGACCGATCTTTAGATCACTGTAGTTACCATTATAGACACCGACCTTTGCAACCACATTGTGATAGACTTTGGAACCTGCACCATAAACGGCGTTATCTACGGTAGAGAAATAGTGTTCCATGTTGATCCATTCACCTACAATGAGCGGCCCGTTAAAGATACGTGTGAGGATATCAGCATTGTCATTGTCTACACGCCAGTCATAAGAGTGCATAAAGAACCTGTTGTGTAAATTGACATGTTTGGTTGTACTTCTTGGTCCAGCAAAAGCCCCCATATTACCTGCGAGTCCCCATTCAGGCCTAGGCTCTGACCAGTCCATCGATTTGATCATCACATCCTCTTGTGTATGTGTATACGGAAGTGCTTCTATTCTTTCTTCCCTGGACATTTGGGAGGCTTTATTGAAGTCATGCATGATCTGGAAAAACCTAGGCATCTCTTCGGCTGTGAGGATATCTGTATCATAGTATTTGATCTCATCTGTGGTAGTGATGTGTAATCCTGGTATGAATTTTGTACTATCTGGAATGACAATACCTTTTTCTTTGAGTGCTTCACGTACCTCTTTAGTATTGGCTATCATACAAAGTGCTCTTGTGTTTGGTAGAGAGATGTTACCTCCACATGCACCACAATCCAGTGCTGATTCAAAAGGGTTGTTGTCAGAGATACTTCCGTGACCGATGATCGTGACAAATTCAGGGAAGTTATCCACCTGGCCTATCATTGTCAAGTAGTTATGAAGATAGTTTACTTTCTCTTCCAGTGTGAAACCGACCATAGAGAGTTTGTGTTTTTGGAAGGTATAGTCTTCTTCAGTGATCTTGTACTCATTTTTGAGTTTTTCTATGAGTTCAGCGGATAGTTCTATAGTGAGTTCCTTACCTAGAACAAGGTGATCTCTGATAGCTTGGATCTCTTCCGTTGTACACTCTTTAGGACAGTTGTTTGACAAGACTTCACTGATGATATGTGTATGAAGTTTATTGACATACATCTCGATCTCTTCAGGTGAGAGTTTATCCAACGTATAGGTTGTTTTCGGCTTTTGAGGCTTTAGTTTTGAAAAAAGCTTCTGTGTTCTTCTTGGTGAAAATGTTTTCCCAAAAAGATTGATACCGAAGATCCAACCGATCGCCTCAACCATAATATATGGTGTATATGGGTTGTTTTTGAGATCGCTCAGTACTTTTTTGGTCGTTTTGTTCATCCCTTTTTTGGAACTATAGTCTTCATAATGCTCTTTTGGAATTTCAAAGACGATATTTCCCGCTTTTACGATCGCCGGAGATAAAAAGAGTTCATGGGATTTATCAAACTCCACAAATGCGATAGGAAGACCTAAAAATCCACCCGCACCGTAGGTTTGGTATGGACCGCTGCTTTCGATCTGTCTTCTGATCACTTCAGACCTTACATCCAAACAGAAGGTAGCAGACGCTGCCGCTTTTTCATTCTTTTCTTCTGGTACACTTGTGAACTTATCGACATAAGAACGGATATAACTGTCTTCAAGTGATTTCAACCAGATATACCCTTCTTCTTCTCTTAGTGTCTCCATGATCTTTGCAAGTTCACTCAGTGGTATATCCGTGTTAGCAAGATGATCACTTGCAAGATGCACTTGCTTCGCATCCAATTGAAGTACGTATTGTGTATAGTCTTCTAGGATCTCCTCATAGTTTTGCTGATCTTCAATCGCATCTATGAATTTTCCAGGCAAGCTGCCTTTATGTTTAAGTATTTTGAGTAAAACATAAGCGCTATTGTCTTGGATATAATTTTCCAACTCTTTATAGTTACTGATCTTTCTATGTTTTAAATACTTGAGCTCGTAGTAAAATCTGATAGCCAAATAATCCATCAAAGAGGAAGGGTACTGCTGCTGCGAATAGTAGTTCGGATCTTCGGAGCGATATTTGATAAACCCTGCCCAACCGTGAAGTTTCAGAATGTGTTTCAGAAGGTTTCTCTCTATATCTTCTTCTTCAACCTTTAGCTCGCCAAGTGCCTCTTTAACAAAGGTTTCAGAATCATCTGCATAGTCAAGGTTCTCATAGAGTTTAAAGGTTTCGAACATCCCTAGATCTCTATTTGACATCGTGAGTGTTGTCTGCTCTTCATCTAAAAAACGAGATACATATTCGATGACTTCTTTTTCGATCAATTCTTTATCATCTCTATCAAAAAGGATGTCATTGATCTCATACAGTGTCATATGCTTTGTGAGTTTTTTAAGCCATTTCTCTTTATTATGATAGAAGAATTTTTCATCCAGATATGCCAGGAGTTCTTCATCGATCTCATGTTCTGTAATGGATGCAGAACTTTTGAAACTGTTCCATTTTGGGTTAACTTCCAAGAGACATTTTTCTGCCAGTTCGTAATACTCTGCCAGGCCGTCTATCTCGAGAATTTTTTTGAGATTTGATTTGAGGATGTCAGGATCGATCTTCCCTTCCTTATAGAGCTTTAGATAGTACGATGACTCCATATAGACTCTACCGCCAAAAATACTTTGGGCTTTATCAAGTCCCTCTTTAAAGTTGAGATGTTCAAACCCTTTCAGCGGATTATGGTGAATGAATGAACCGATAGGCCAATAGTGTGGAACGGTATTTTTAACAGCATTCAGTTTTTCTAATATACTCATGCAATAGCCCCTTTAAATCCAATAAAACTTAAACTCAGTAGTATGATAATAATAACAAAATGCATCACTTTCTCTTTTGAGGTAAGGTCCACATAGTGCAGATTGGTATTTGGTGTTCCAAATACAGTCCTTGGCATCACTCTCATCGCTATCATGAAGTTACCAAAAAATACCACTACGACCACGATATACCATAGCAGTGTCGTCTCCTCTTTGATCATATTACTCAGTAAAAAGAGTGCATTGGGAAATGGCGGATAGAGCGCCAGTGTGATTAAATAGACGGTTAAAAAGGCACCTACATACGGCGTGGCCAAAGTGGTACCGCTGATCCCGTGATAATTGGCACTTCCATAGTATTTGTCATAGTGTTTCGCTATGGAGTAGACACCTGCCAGTGTGATCAATAGTGACAGACTATAAAGCTGACCTTGCTCTCGTATGAACAACATGAAAAACGGTGCGTTGATAAAGAGTAAATAGTAACCAAACTTATAAAAATTGGTTGTCTTGGTCGCCTTATAGATAGAAAACATTGCACTCAGTAATGTAATGCTGATCAATAGAGCAGAGTATTGACCCTCTACGAAGGTAGAGGTCACAATGGCACAAAGCAGTAAAAAAGCGCTTATCAAGAAGATCTTTTCACTGTTCAGTTTTTCATTCTTTTCCAAAACAAGATAATAAGGTACTCCTGCAGCTAATATCAATAGAATTATGTTCATTAACATACTCAACCCTTCTTGAAAATTTTAATATATTTGATAAAGAAGTCAGAGACGTAGGCCTCTTTTGCCAAGAGTTTATAAAATAACCATCTTGATCTCTTTGGCATCTTACTTTTTTCTATACCCACAAAATGTTGCTTATACATAAACAGCCACCCTATGATCATAATTGCAGCCAGTGCAACCAACGACATGATGATGGTTACATTAAGTGTTGCCGCACCATAGAAAAGCAGGGCATGCTCGCCATAGATAAAATGTTCTAATGCCAATCCGATAAACTCATAGGTAAACAGGATAATAATAAAAGAACTCACAAGTGCCAAGATCACTTTGATCGAGTCTGACCTTGAAACCTTAAAGAACGACAAGAAGAGCTGGGTACCGGTGAGCCAACCAAATGCCAGGATCACAATCGCTGCGTTGAATTCAAAGAACTCTTCACTAAGCACCATTTTAACCCCGATGAATATAAGCAGCGGAAGGATGGTAAAGAGTGCAATAAGATTAAACGTTTTGTTACTTTTATGCTCTGTTTTCTCTTCCCAGAATAATTTGTAAGAGAGACGCTGTGGAATGTTAGGGTCGTGTCTCGCATAGCGTATAAGCCCGCCTGACTCCAAGAAGAGTGTCGCCTTAAAGATACCGTGTACCATTAGGTGGTAGATAGCCAGGCTGAATGCACCGAGACCCACTTCCATGATCATATATCCCATTTGCCCTGCTGTTGAGTAACCCAGTGAACGTTTGATATCCGGTACTACCAGCATTAACACCGATGCAAAAATAGCAGTAAAGAGTCCTATCACAAAGGCTATATTCAGTACAGCTGGTGTCAGTAGAAGCAAGAAAGCCAGTTTGTTCAGCAAGATACCGCCTACATTGACGACACCCGCATGCATCAAAGCCGATACAGGCGTAGGAGCCTCAGAGGTATAAGGCAGCCAGATATGAAACGGTACGATCGCAGATTTCATCATGGCCGCGACCAAGAAAAGTAACCCGATCACAAAAATCGTAGGGTTATCACTAGGGTTTTTAGACATCTCCAGCCATGTTTGACTCAGCTCTCCCAAGTCGATACTGCCAAAGGTCTGATAGGTCAATATGACTGCAAGGATAAAGAGCAGATCGGCCCCTTTATGTATCAGCATGGTCCAACTGCCGTTTTTGACCGCACTTTTTGATGCCACATTAAAGGATACCAACAGGTAGAGACTGACACTCATAAGCTGCCACGCAAGTGCGAGGATCACAAGGTTATTACTCATCACCAGCATATAGATGGCAGAGAAGATGAAATTCAAAAGGATAAAAAATCTTTTATATCCCGGCTCATCCCACATATATTTGGTAGCATATTTACGGATCACAAGACCCAAAATAGCAACATAAGGGACAAGTATGGCAGAGAGCTCATTGAAAACAAACAGACCACCAAGTCCATGTATGGGTTCATCGGTAGTGATCACATGATAGGTTCCATAGAGCCCTAACAATGCAATCATGCTTGACAACATGATACTCACTTTTGGGATATGTTCCTTTTTATTCACAAAAGTGAGTAAAAATGCTATAACAAGCGGTATGCCTGGAATAAGCAATATAATTTTTTCCACTGGAAACTCCTGTAATTCACTAAATTATTTTGTAAAAAATTCTATTTACTGGCTCTAGGATCCCACCATGGAAGATGGTTGGAACACTAAATCAAAATATATTTGAACAAAGAAGGTCTTTCAAAATGACCTTCTAAAACCTTAGCCATTATAGATGATTTTTTTAAAATATACTCTTTATTAAAAACAAACTTGTATTAAAATATAAATTTCACTGTATATTGTTACTATTTCACAATTTGACATTGATATGACTTATGAACCAATTGTATAACCTTTATGATAAACAACTTTTTAAACTGATCAAAAGGACTGATAATGATGAGGCGAGAATAGCTAGAGAAGGAGCAGGGATTTCACCCTATATAATGTAATGGAAAAAATCACTTTTAGCAGTGATAGTAAGAAATAGATCCATAAAAATATTGCAATAAAATTATAACTGTAAATAATTAATGATTATATTACTCATATTTTCTATAAATTATAAGATAAGTCAAAGGTTTTTACAGTAAACTCCCATTTGAAAACATATGAATGAAATTGATAAAAAACTCATCATAATTATTACCTATATATAAATATTATTAATATGTAATATTAAGGTTTTTTTGTGTAAAGTTAATTTGAAGTTCCATTTCTAATCTATTGGTTATGGTGATTGAATATGATCGTTCTAAATCAAAGATATATGTTTAAACATCATGGAGTAAAGGAGTTAAAATGTATTATGTAGCAAAAGTCGATGCAGACAAATGTGCTGAATATAAATGTAACACATGTACACTATATTGTCCAGAAGCAAATACGCTTATGTTCGATAAAGATAGAAACACGTCTTGGGTAGATGAAAATAGATGTAAAGGGTGTGCACTATGTGTATACGTTTGTACAGATATGCTAGATCGTAACTGTATCACTATGGAAATGGCTCAAGCTAAAGAGTAGTTTCTAAACTTAACCACCATTTGGGTGGTTAACCTTCCCTTTCTTACTAAATTTTCC
>JBFEWI010000148.1:0-4690 GCA_041546475.1 Sulfurovum sp. | reverse complement strand
CCTGAACATCTCAAAGTAGTAGACTTCATAAAGACAGTTGTAGAATACTCTAAAGTTGTGGATTATGAGAAGCGTTAAGAAATGATGAATAGTTTCATGATTTTAGCTTCGGAACCAAAATGGTCGGAGCAGCGCGCAGCCATGGAGGCAGGTACCATATGAAACACTACAAGATAGAAGCCTTTGAAAACCTGGTAGAGGCCTTTGGCTCTTTACCCTCCATCGGTAAAAAAACAGCGATCCGTTTAGCCTATCATGCGGTGATGGAAGACGGATTTGGGGCTATGAAACTGGCACATGCCCTGGAAACGGGTGTCAATGTCATTCAAAAATGCAGTAAATGCCACAATATGAGCGAAGATGAGCTTTGTGCCATTTGTTCTGATCCCTACAGAGATAATACAAAACTCTGTATTGTGCAAAGTGCTAAAGACATCTTGACCATAGAAGAGAGTGGACAGTTCGATGGTGTCTATTATGTTGTTACCGAGGTTGGTGATCTGGATGAAGCACATTTGTTCTATGCTGTAGGAGGGGTGGATGAGATCATCTTTGCATTCCCTCCGAGCATTGCCACAGATACGATGATCCTTTACATAGAAGATAAGCTTAAGGGGCTTGAGATAAACTTTACCAAGATCGCCCAGGGTGTACCGACAGGGGTCGATCTGGAGAACATAGATGTGATGTCACTCTCTCGTGCGTTGGAGGCGAGAGTAAAGATCTAGCAGCGTGGCTATTCGCACTTCTTGTCGATATAATCCTGCACAAATTTACGTACATCGGCATAGACAAAAGAGTCTTTGTATCCCTCTATTTTACCACCGCTTGCATTGGGGTGTCCCCCACCATTCCCTATATGGGCAGCCATGGCGGAGACATCCAGTTTATTGTTACTTCTCAGTGAAAAGTGCCCTCTGAAGTTCACATCCATATAGAAGTCGTAGTCGTCATTCTCTACCATACAGGCATTTCCTATGATGGAAGTATTGCCTACATTGTAGCCAAGTATGCCCTTGTAGTCTTTGTAGTGAATGGTAAGACGTTGTTTGTCTTTGGTAAGAAGGTCCGTGACATAAAAGGCAACCAGGTTGTCTTTGGTGTTGTTTTCTCCCTGTCTAAAAAAAGCTTTTTTGATCTGGTGCAGATCATCATCCAAGTGTATCGGTGCATCTTGACTATCGACTCTTTGTTTGGCTGCCTCTATAAGAGAGAGTTTAAAGGCTCTGTCCTCTGCCGGAAATAAAATACGGTTGACTTCTCTTGCCCCGGAGATCATACCTAGCATCACTTTTCCATATTCGAACAGTGCATCATCATTGAGCCAGATATCTATGGCATTGATCGCTTTTACGATGGCCGATAAATCACTGCTCTTATCAAAGTCATAATGTTGCTGTAGCCAGTCGTAGGTAATAAGCGTAGCACAACGTGTCGTGTCAAGTGTATACCAGGCAAAACGTTCTGCCGCCTTTGCACCCGTAGCATGATGATCAAGCAGTTGAAGCTTTGCACCGATACGCAGAGCTTCATTTTCTATCCAGTTGCCCTCTTTGGTCGTGAGGTTGAGGTCCGTGATAAGAATGAGTGCCTCGATCTCATCTCCATGTAAAAATCTATCCTGTTCGATCTTTTTGACGATCTCCGCCAGTCTCGCTGTGACTTCCGGACCGTAGTTTGCATTATAGCAGTCGATGGTGTCGAAACATTGTTCTGAGAGATATTGACATCCATAGCCATCGAGGTCAATATGTGAGAGGTGGTAAACATGTTGTTTCATTAAAATATGCCTTTTTGAGGGTTAAATATAAATGTATTATACAATGAAGTAGTTGTAGGGTTGATAGAACCAACCCTGAAGAGAAGTAATCAGCGTGGATTAAAGTATGTCGCCCAGGGTCAAACCATTTAAAAAATCATCAATCTTCGTTTGGAAATTAATGAGGAAAGGTGAAATCGCACAACTTCCTATCGTTCCGTTTGGACAGGTACTTGTGTAGCTGGTACAGTCAAAAACTGCAGGTGCTTTACCTTCAGCAGCAAATATAATATCATTCACACTGATCTCATTTATATCCTTGGCCAAGATAAATCCGCCATGCGCACCTTTACGTGATTCAAGGATACCCTTTTTTGCGAGACTTTGTAAAATCTTTGCAAGAAAACTTTTAGGAATACACAGTTCATTGGCCAACTGTTCTGCACCGATAGGCGTGTCAGATTTTCGTATAGCATCCAAAGAGAGTAGAGCATATTCACTTGCACGGGTCAATAGCATAATAAAACCTTTTACTTAATTAGGAGTATTTTACTCTAATTAACATTAAAAAATAACATAATAGTAAGTATGTCAGATGTCAATATTCGTCTAAGCTTATTATGCTATGATTGCGTTCCCAAATAGAATTTTGGAAATAAAATACCAATCAGGAGGTCATTATGGCTTTAGATCAGGCGAAAAAAGCAGAAATTATTGCTAAATATGCTAGAGGAAACGGCGATACAGGTTCAACAGAAGTACAAGTAGCTCTTATTACAGAGAGAATCAAATACTTGACTGATCACCTTAAAACAAACAAAAAAGATCACTCTTCAAGACTAGGGTTACTTAAACTAGTAGGTCAAAGAAGAAGACTTATGAGATATCTTAAGAAAACAGATCTTGCTAGATGGAACACTATCAAAGCAGATCTTGGTATTAGAAACTAATACTTCATCTCTTATCAGCCTTCGGGCTGATAACTTCTATACACATACATACAAATACTTCCCCATCCAAAACTACCCAAACATTTTATTTTACACGCAAGTTACACATCAATTTGCTAACCTGTAACTAGACATTTAGGCACTTTTTACTAAGTTTAGTCATATCAACTCAACTAATACTTGACAAAGATACACTCAATGTTGTATAATTGCCCCAAGCATTAGATATGAAGATGCAATTTTTATAAAATTTATAAACAAAAGGAGGTCTGTATATGAGTCAAGAGAATGAAAATCTTGAAGAGCCCCAGGCTGAAGAACTCGAAGAGCAGACAGAAGGAGAGGAGACTGCGGAAGTTGATCCTCTTGAAGCTGCACTTGCAGAAGCTGCTGACTACAAAGATAAGTACCTGAGAGCCCATGCTGATTTTGAGAACTCTAAAAAACGTTTAGAGAAAGATAAAATGAATGCTGTCTCTTATGCAAATGAAAGTTTTGCAAAGGATATTTTGACAGTCATGGACTCTTTTGAAAATGCATTGGCTTCAATGGAAGGCAGTGAAGACAGCTCTGAAGTCCTGGAAAAGATGAAAGAGGGAGTAAACCTTACACATGAACAACTTAAAAAGATTTTAGAAAAAAATCATATTAAAGAAGTTGCCTGTGATGGTGAATTTGATCCGGAAGTGCATCAAGCGATCATGCAAGTGGAAAGTGATGCACATGAAACAGGTGATATCGTTCAAGTGATGCAAAAAGGGTATACAATAAAAGACCGTGTATTGAGACCAGCGATGGTTTCAACCTGTAAATAAAAATAAAATAGAATAGTTAAGGATTTAATATGGCAAAAGTATTAGGAATAGATTTAGGGACAACAAACTCTGCAATGGCAGTGTATGACAACGGCGAAGCAAAGATCATCGCAAACAAAGAGGGTAAAAATACCACACCTTCTATCGTAGCATTTACAGATAAAGGTGAAGTACTTGTCGGTGAATCTGCAAAAAGACAAGCGGTAACAAACCCTGAGAAAACCATTTATTCTATTAAAAGAATCATGGGTCTGATGATGAGTGAAGAGAAGGCACAAGAAGCGAAAGAGAAGCTTCCTTACCACATCATAGACAGATCTGGTGCATGTGCGATCGAAGTAGCGGGTAAAACCTATACACCGCAAGAGATCTCTGCTAAAGTACTGATAAAAATGAAAGAGGATGCAGAAGCATACCTTGGTGAGACTGTAACAGATGCAGTTATTACAGTACCGGCATATTTCAATGATGCACAGAGAAAAGCAACAAAAGAAGCAGGAACGATCGCAGGGTTGAATGTACTTCGTATCATCAATGAGCCTACATCAGCTGCATTGGCTTATGGTCTTGATAAAAAAGAATCAGAGCAGATCGTAGTATACGACCTAGGTGGTGGTACATTTGACGTGACTGCACTTGAGACGGGTGACGGTGTGGTTGAAGTTATGGCAACAGGCGGGGATGCATTCCTTGGTGGTGATGACTTTGATAACAAGATCATTGATTATGTAGCTGAGCAATTTAAATCAGACACGGGTATCGATGTAAAAGCGGATGTGATGGCGCTTCAAAGAGTGAAAGATGCAGCTGAAACAGCTAAAAAAGAGCTCTCTTCATCGACAGAAACAGAGATCAACCTTCCGTTCATTACGGCTGATGCATCTGGACCCAAGCACTTGGTCACAAAGATCACAAGAGCGAAATTTGAGTCTCTTATCGGTGATCTTGTAGCAAGCACGATCAAAACAGTACAAGGTGTACTTAAAGATGCGGGTCTTAACACTTCAGATATCAATGAAGTTGTGATGGTCGGTGGTTCTACAAGAGTACCATTGGTGCAAGAAGAGATGAAAAAATTCTTCGGTAAAGAGTTGAATAAATCCGTGAACCCTGATGAAGTGGTTGCGCTTGGTGCAGCTATCCAGGGTGGGGTACTTGCAGGTGAT
>JBFEWI010000195.1:0-3189 GCA_041546475.1 Sulfurovum sp. | reverse complement strand
GCAGTGAAAGGCTCTGAACCTCATACATACCTGAGTATCAAAGACTCTAAAACCCAAACCTCTTACAAGATACACAACCAAACCAAGTTTGATCTGGCGAAAAAACAAAATCAAACGGTTAAGGTCAAAGCAGTGCTTATCAAGGAAGCCATAGGTCCTGGCTTTCCTGCAGTGATAGAAGTCGTAGAGGTTAAATAGGCTTCTACCTACTTGCTCTCTTTCTTTCTCACGATATTTGCTCCCAGTGCAGCAAGTTTACCTTCCAGGTCATCATACCCACGATCCAGGTGGTAGATACGTCTTACATTGGTCGTACCTTCTGCGACAAGTGCAGCCAGAACAAGTGCTGAAGAGGCTCTGAGGTCTGTTGCCATGACATCGGCTCCATAGAGCTTGTCCACGCCTTTTACCGCTGCTGTACTCCCTTTGAGCCAGATATCTGCACCCAGACGGTTGAGTTCACTGACATGCATAAAACGGTTTTCGAAGAGACGCTCCTCTATAAGGCTTTCCCCCTCAGCCATGACCGCAAGTGCCATGAATTGCGCCTGCATATCTGTAGGGAAGCCAGGATACTCTAAAGTGATCAGATTCACAGGTTTAAGGTTTGAAGCAGGGTGGATAGTAATCGTATCATCTCCAAGATCGAAACTGCAACCCATATGCTCCAGTTTGTCGATAGATGCGCGTATGTGTTTATGGTTGACATTCTGAAGGGTAATACTGGAATGTGTGATCGCAGCTGCACAAAGGTAGGTTCCTGCCTCTATACGGTCCGGTATGATCTCCACCGTTTTAAAGGTAAGTGGTTTTCTGTCCGTACCCTCTATGATCAGTTCATCCGTACCTATACCTTCTATTTTTACCCCTGCATCGCGTATCATTTCACAGAGTTGTACCACTTCAGGCTCTTTTGCCGCATTGATGATCGTGGTGGTTCCTTTAGCCAAGGCTGCAGCCATGACGATGTTTTCCGTACCACCCACAGTGATCTTGTCAAAAATGATCTTTGCCCCTTGAAGGCCATTGGGTGCTTCAGCACGGACATATCCCCCTTTGATCTCTATATGTGCACCCATCTCTTCCAGTGCTTGAAGATGAAGGTCTATAGGACGCTGCCCGATAGCACAACCACCAGGCAAACTCACTTCACACTCACCAAATCTTGCGAGTAGGGGGCCTAAAACAAGAATGGATGCTCTCATTTGAGAAACGATCTCGTATACAGCCTTGGTAGAAGTGAGCGAACTGTTGTTGATCTTTGCGACCGTATTATCATGTTCAACGTGACCGCCCAGCATCGTTAATAATTTAAGAAGTGTTCGGATATCCACAACATTAGGAAGATTTGTTAAGGTCACTTCTTTGTCACTGAGTATAGTTGCAGCTATGATAGGAAGGGCAGCATTCTTAGCACCACTGATCGTAACATTTCCACTTAACTTTCTACCACCTACTATCTCTAAATAATCCATCTCATATCCTCAAATTCAATTTGAAAGATTTTACCTAAAACTCGATTAGAAGTGACCTAGAGATAGAGCCGGTCACCAGATTAATACTAACTAATATTAGTACATATTCTCAGTTTTACATTAAAAAATAGAAAAATTAATATTATTCACTATGATTTAACCTAACTATAACAAGAAGTTCTGTACTATATTTAATAATATATACTCAAAAAGGGCTACAAGCCTACATTTTAAGGGAAAAGAATGTCGAGTAGTTTAGATAAATTAAGGGCGCTTACGAGTCGCTTGGAAGATAAAATCGAAGAAAAAGAAAAAAAGTCTTCGGTTGTATCTACTGAGCAAAAAAAGGTGCCGGAAACGAAAACGAAACAACCGGTAAAAACTGTGCATAAAGCAGGTGAAAACTGTGACAATGTTCGAGAAGAGAATATTGTCCGGGTTAAAGAGCTTTATGAAAAACTCAATATATTTGAGAAGTCTCCGGACTTTGACAATATCTTTATGTATAAAGCGATGAACCTCTCTGGTATCGGTTTGAAAGAAGAAGATTTTGGTGAAGTACGTGAAGGTAAATATATCCAGGTCATCGCTATCACATATGAACCGGACAAGCATGGTAAAAAGAAAGCGAAAAATATCTCTTTAGGATATTTCGGTAAAGCGGAGACACTGGAGAACAAACGCAAAAATGAGATCATTGAATTTGTGTTACGCTGGCGTTATGAAAAGGCCTTTCAGAATGTGGAGCACTATAAAGACCTCATATCACGTGTTGAAGTACCATCCGATACGCTCTTTTAAAATTTAGGGAATTTTCATTTCCCTAACGCTTCACTAATCAAAAATTTGCTACAATCAACTTATAATTTTACTACTTAGGATTGTTATGCATCTCGATCTTACACCAGAAGCACTTTTGGCACAACTTGGTTATACAAAAACGGAACAAACACTCAAACAAATCAATGATATTATCGGAAATACAAAGAACTTTGACAAGTTTTCACAGCATATTCCATCATTCAATGATGCCTTGGCTGTCGAAAAAGGTTTTATCGCTATGTCCAACTCGGAATCGTATTTGAAGATCAAATGTGACGAAGATACGGGAGCGGATAACCTCTCTGCATTTACAGCATTGGTAAAACATTGGGCCGATAAATACAAATTAGAACTCAAACAGGTAGATAATAAAAATACTTACTACATCATCGGTCAGAAATAATTGCCTCTATCCTCTCTCAACGACGAGCAGCTCAGTGCTGCTACGGCACCTCTAGGACACAATCTTATCATTGCCAGTGCAGGTACGGGGAAGACCTCTACCATCGTAGGACGTATCGCACATCTTTTGCATCAGGGTACTGAACCTTCCAAGATATTGCTTTTAACCTTTACCAATAAAGCAGCAGGGGAGATGATCGCACGTCTTGAACGCTATTTCCCTAAAAAGATCGTATCGAAGATAGAATCCGGCACTTTCCATGCAGTCTCGTACCGCTGGCTCAAAGAGATCTATCCGAATTTGGCACTGAAGCAACCTTCCGAGCTTAAAACACTCTTTAGAAGTATTTATGAAAAACGTAATTTTGAGCGTATGAACCTAAGTATGCAGCCTTTTTCAGCTACCTATCTCTATGAGATGTACTCTTTGTACCAAAATGCCTCCTTAGAAGGCTTTGATAAGTGGTTCTTGGAAAAATACCCTGAGCAT
>JBFEWI010000244.1:0-2067 GCA_041546475.1 Sulfurovum sp. | reverse complement strand
TTTTGCAAAAGAGTTCGGGTATGAGATCAAACTGCTTGGTATTGCCAAAAAAGTGGGTCAGGGTGTAGAGCTCAGAGTCCATGCAACCATGATACCGCAAGAATCTATGATAGCCAAAGTGGACGGTGTGATGAATGCCGTGACTGTGGTAGGTGATCGTGTAGGTGAAACCATGTACTACGGACCTGGTGCAGGCGGTGATGCGACTGCTTCTGCGGTGATCGCGGATATTGTGGACATTGTCCGTGGGAACCAAGGCCCTATGCTCGGATATAAAAAAGGATTGGAGAGTGGGCTTAAGCTTCTGCCTAAAGAGGATATCGTGACCCAGTACTACTTAAGACTGGAAGTGGATGACAAAAGCGGTGTGCTCGCAGCGATCACTTCAACGCTTGGAAAATTTGATATCTCTATAGAAGCAATGCTTCAAAAGCCTACGAAAAAGGATGAGATAGCTAAACTGCTCTTTACAACACATACCTGTAAAGAGAGTAAAATGCAGGATGCCATCATCGCACTGGAAAACCTGGATGTGGTGCATGGTAAGATCGCTATGATGAGGATAGAGAAGTAAAAGGAGCCTAGATGGCAAAAGATCACTATTTCGACATATCAGCTAAACTGGACATGATGGAGCTTAAAAATGCGATCGTCATGGCTCAAAAAGAGGTTGCTACACGTTTTGATTTTAAGGGATTGGTAGCCGATATCAACCTTAATGAAGCAGGCAAGACCTTGAGTCTCAGCTCTTCTACAGATTCCAAGATAGATGCACTGAAAGACATACTGATCTCCAAACTGATCAAAAGAGGAATTGCAGGAAAGTCTTTGGAAGAGGTAAAAACTGAAGGTATATCCGGTGGAAACACAAAGGTGATTTACCGTATCGTTGACACGATTGATAAAGATGAAGCCAAAAAGATCGTTAAAGCGATCAAAGATATGAAGATAAAGGTCACACCATCCATACAGGGTGATGAAGTACGTGTATCAGGAAAAAAGATTGATGATCTTCAGGCTGTCATTGCTGAAGTGAAGAAGTTGGATCTGAAGGCACCGTTGGTGTTTGGGAACTTCAAATAATAGTTTAACTTTTTGTTAATTTTATAGGATTTCCTCTTTGTTTGATTGAGGCTTTGTTTCTCTCTTTCTTTTTTTAGAAAAAAGAAGCAAAAAATCGTCGTGGCTCTCGAATCGCTTCGCTTACGAGGGCGTTCGCCACGACATTATTGATTGGAAGAAGTGTTCTTATGAACAGTGTCCACCGCCACAGCATCCACCTGAAGCAGCTGCTTGAGGTGCTTTCATAGAGATGCTAAAGTTATCGCCACTTTCTCTTAGTTCAAATCCATGTTTACCACAGAATTTTTCATTCATATGGCTTACCATACTTTGTGCTTTCATCATCGCATCATCTTTGTTATCAAACGTAACATTGTTTTCTAATTCACTTCTCTTGAAGCATCCACATTCTTGGGCTATATTTATAGTTGACATAGTCATCCTTTGGTTTTAATTTTTTGTGATAATAACAGAGTTAAATTAATAGAAACTTTAATTTTCTGATAAATAAGAGAAATTTACTCTTATTTATCTTTTTAGGGATAAGTTAGGGGAAAAGACTAAGCCGCTACCTGCTGACTTTTGATCTTTTTGATGTTCGAAAGCATGAGCAAAGAAGTGATAAGTGCAACAACGAAAAGGGCGACAAAGACATACAGGGTACCTGTATAACTACCCGTCGTATCTTTAACATAGGCGATGATGATAGGTCCCACTAGACCCGCCAAAGCCCAGGCAGTAAGAATATATCCGTGAATAGCACCAAGCTCTTTCGTACCGAATATATCACCGATGTATGCAGGAACGGAAGCAAATGCACCGCCGTAGCACGTCATGATATAGTAGAGAAGTATTTGGAAAAGCAGTATGCTTGTCACGGTGGTCAGCATATAAAATGCAATGATCTGCGTGATAAAGAAAAGGACAAAGACAGCGGGTCTTGTCAGGTAATCCGAGATACTTGCCCATGCAATTCTACCTGCACCGTTGAAAATACCCATAAGT
>JBFEWI010000139.1:0-4964 GCA_041546475.1 Sulfurovum sp. | reverse complement strand
CAGTGATTTTCATATAGGAGGCCTGATTGACAGAGATTTTGTCAAAGCCTCTGTCTCTAAGATCAATGCGCTCAAACCGGACATAGTCTTTATAACCGGCGATCTTGTCGATACTGCGCTGGAAGAGATAAAAGAGAGTATTAGAGAACTTGACAATATCCGTGCTAAACACGGCATCTACTATATTTTTGGCAATCATGAGTTTTTTCACAATCCCCTGGAAATTATTGAGTTTATCAAAAGCACAAAAATCACACTGTTGCTCAATGAGAATGTCAAGATAGATGCATTAAAGCTCAATGTCGTAGGTGTAACAGACCTTATAGGCTATCGTATGAACCTGCTCGAACCGGATATAAATAAAGCCTTTAAAGGGTCCGACGACACCTATAAGACCATACTCCTGGCCCACCAACCCAAATATATTGAAGAGCTTGGGAAGTATAGACCTGACCTCATACTCAGCGGGCATACACACGGCGGACAGATCTGGCCTTTTGGGCATTTGGTCAGATTGCAGCAGCCCTATGTCAAAGGACTGCACAGACTTCCCAATGGCAGCCACCTGTATGTCAATAGCGGTATCGGGTTTTGGGGACCGCCCATGAGACTGGATTCACAAGCCGAGATCGCCTACATTGTCTGATCTGACTCGCCTCATACGCTCACCATAAGGCAATTTATAACCTCCCATACGATATAATCTACCCAATTACTATACAAGAGAAACAGATGAACTTACATAAAGAAATATATATCCCTAAACCAAGCCCGCATGATCCGGATGACCAGGGGCATTTCGGCAGCATTGAAAATGGACAGGCAGGTTTTGGTGGCCGTTTTGTACCAGAAACATTGATGCCGGCACTTGAACAACTTCGACTTGACTATGAAGCCGTACGTTTTGATAAAGACTTTTGGACAGAAGTAGACCACTACTACAAACACTACGTAGGTCGTCCCTCTTCTCTCTACTTTGCTGAGAACCTCTCTAAAGAGCTTGACGCAAAGATCTACCTTAAACGTGAAGACCTTAACCATACAGGTGCACACAAGATAAACCATACCGTTGCACAAGCCGTACTTGCAAAGAGACTGGGTAAGAAAAAAGTGATCGCAGAGACCGGAGCAGGACAACACGGTGTAGCAACGGCTACAGTAGCTGCACTCTTTGGACTGGAGTGTGAAATATTTATGGGTGCCAAAGATGCCGCGCGCCAGGAGCTGAATGTCTTCCGTATGAAACTGCTTGGGGCCAAAGTACATGCCGTAGAGTCCGGGAGTAAAACACTCAAAGATGCGATGAATGAAGCCATCAGACACTGGGTAACCAATGCCCGTGATACTTACTATATCATCGGTACCGTTGCAGGACCACACCCCTACCCTATGATGGTACGTGACATACAGTCTATCATCGGATGGGAAGCGAAGCAACAGCTCCATGCAGTGGAGGGGTGTTTACCCGACAAAGTGATCGCCTGTATCGGCGGAGGGTCCAATGCCCTTGGTATTTTCAACCACTTCCTGGAAGATGAAAGTGTAGAGTGTATCGGTATAGAAGCCGGTGGATTTGGACTTGACTCTAAACATGGCTGTTGTCTTGCAAAAGGAAGCCCCGGTGTACTTCATGGACAACTAAGTTACCTACTTCAAGATGAAGATGGTCAGGTACAAGAGGCACACTCTATCTCAGCAGGCCTAGACTACCCTGGCATAGGGCCGGAACATTCATTTTTAAAAGATGAACGTATCGCTACCTATGACTATATCACAGATGATGAAGCCTTGGATGCATTTGTATGGCTTTCACAGGCTGAGGGTATTATCCCCGCACTTGAAAGTTCACATGCCGTTGCCTACCTCAAAAAGATGAAACCTGAAGAGATCAAAGGTAAAACGATCCTGGTTAACCTCTCCGGACGCGGTGATAAGGATATGATACAGGTAAAAGATATGCTAAAAGATCAGTTTGCCTAACATGCTAGGCATGGGTCATATATTTATTACTCACCATGACCGATAAAGGTATCTGCACAAGATAGGCAAACATAATAGGCAGAAGCATGGAAACCCCAAAGGTACTTGCCGAAAAAGTAGAGAGTACCAAAGCCAGGGTGATATACCTTGTGATACTCTGCCAGAATGCCGCTCTCTCCTGCGGTGATTCCAGATCATAAATCATTTTTGAAGCGATGAATACCAAGAGATAGAAAACGCCTACTGCGATCAGCGCAATATAAAAAAGTTCAGGTTCAAAATCATATATATCGATCAAGAGTTGCGAACTCTGCAAACCAAACAAATAGAACAGAATGATAAAGATACTGGTACGGCTAATAACTTTACTGTAGGTTTCGATCAATGTAAGCAGTGGTTTTATGAAGAGGACCACCCTGCTTGCGATAAATGGTATAACGATCAAAAGGGTGATCACCGGTTCTACAAATCTGCTGATCGTGATCTTTTCATCATACGTCACTCCAAAGTACCCTGCACTGTAGGTTGCAAAGAGATGTAACATCAGTAATGAGAGTGAAACAAATACTAGATTAATAAAGAGAAGTAAAAAGCCCAGTGAAGTATCAGCATTGGATCTTTTGATCCAGTGCATAACCATACCTCCGCCACTTAACACTGCAAGCAGGAACAGACCTGCAGTGATACCAAAATCATCGGTCACAAAACCGATGGCCAGTGCAAAGACCGGCAAAAGAAGATAGTTGACAATAAATCCTTTCAAGAGGACTGACCTGTACTCCCATACCAGTATGGTATCTCTTAACTTGAATTTGAAAAGCGATGGCATGATAAGCGTAAGTCCTGCAAAAAGGCAGATATTTTTATCAAAGATAAACCCATTTGTATTATAGCCATAGATAAAACCAAGTACTGCTCCCATGATAACGATAATAATCAACTGCATCATCTCTCCTTACGATCTTTTTATATAGTATACTACAAAAAGTATCTTTAGCCTTTCGAGAATGAGAAGTGCACTTCACTCACATATGCGTATTTACCAATATTTTGCTATACTCCATAGAATAAAAACAAACCAAAGGCTATCTATGAATTTCGAATTAACACAACTTCCCGTCTCAGAAACACAAGGTGATATAGAGGTCATCATTGTCATCGATAAAAAGACAGATCATCAGTTCGTCCAAGATAAAAAACTCTTAAAAAAAGCAGGTTTTGAAGGTGGACAGGATGAAACATGTCTGCTTGTAAGCAAAGACAGGCTCTATGTAGGTGCTGACTCGACACTGAGTAAAGATATCAGAACAGCTGCAGCCAATGCTGTTAAAGCACTCAAAGGTAAAGAATACAAATCTATCAAAGTGGCAACCTATCTCAATGGAGAGAAATGTACCAACTCTCTTCGTTCCATGGTGGAAGGCTTTATCCTGGGTGCATACTCTTTTGAGAATTATAAATCAAAAAAGAGTAAGAGTAAGATCAAACATATCTCAATCTCACTAGAAGAGTATAACGGGTACACCGTAGATATAGAAAAAGCTTCTACTGTCATACATAAAGCACAGATCGTCGCTGATGCCACAAACTTTACACGTGACATCGTCAACACCACACCGGATGACTGTTACCCGGATGTTATGGCAAAGATTGCTGAGGCAATGGCCGCTGAAACAGGTTTGAAATGTAAAGTACTGAAGCCAAAAGCACTGAGAAAAGAGAAGATGGAGACACTGCTTGCCGTTGCTCGTGCAAGCCGCCATAGACCTAGAGTTATACACCTTGCACACAAACCAAAAGATGCAAAATGCGTCGTCACCCTTGTAGGGAAAGGTCTTACGTATGACAGTGGTGGGCTCAGTCTTAAACCAGCAGACTTCATGGTCACGATGAAGTCTGACAAGAGTGGGGGTTCTGCAGTGATCGGTATCATGAAAGCGGTAGCAGAAATGAACCTGCCTGTAGAGGTCCATGGTTTTGTGGGTGCCGTAGAGAACATGATCGGTGGAGATGCGTATAAACCTGATGATGTACTCACAGCAAAGAATGGCAAAACGATCGAAGTGCGTAATACTGATGCAGAAGGCCGTTTGGTCCTTGCAGATACACTGTGTTATGCACAACAGGAAGTCAAAGCGGACTACCTTTTCGACTTTGCAACACTCACTGGTGCCTGTGTAGTAGGTGTAGGAAACTACACGTCAGGTGTCATGGGCAACAGTGATACCATGAAATCACTTGTGGTCGATGCAGCAAAACGTTCAGGAGAATTGGCCACGGCCTTAGACTTCAATCCTTACCTCAAAAAGACCATTAAGTCTGAAATAGCCGATGTCTGCAACATTTCCAACACACGTTACGGTGGAGCGATCACAGCAGGTCAATTCCTCTCTGAGTTCATTGATGAAGACCACAAAGAAAAATGGGCCCACATTGATATAGCCGGTCCTGCATTTGTAGAACATGCATGGGGAGAAAACCCTTTTGGTGCTTCTGGTGCCGGAGTGAGAATGATGGTAAAACTCATAGAGAACCTCGTAGAAGAAGAGAAGTAAAACCATTGCATACCAGCTATCTATGACCTGGTATGCTACTTTTACTCTTTAATTTTAAGATGGCATGCCAAGGCCTCTTCTGCCAGCATATCAGCAATAGTATCTCTGCTGTTAATGATATGCTTTATACCCAATGCGGAGATCATCTTTTCCTCTGCTTTATTATTGACTCTGACGATACTGTTGATATTCGGGCTGAATGAGACGATATTTTCACAGATCAATTGTCTCTGTATCTCATTTTCTATCGTGACGATGATCGCACTACATTGATTGACATTAAAATGGGATAAAACCATTTGCTGTGCTGCATTGGCAAGATAAATGGCTTCTTCTCCTTTTGAAAGTACTTCATCAACTACCTTCACGTCGTGTTCAAGGATCACATAGAGTAATTTTCTTTTTTTAAACTTTTTAACCAGTTTTCGT
>JBFEWI010000155.1:0-4374 GCA_041546475.1 Sulfurovum sp. | reverse complement strand
GTGCTTTCTCGTAGCCAAAACTCTTTCCTTGGCGGTGGTGCAGTATCCACAGACTATAGTGAGAAAATGGCAGAAGATATGGATAACTATATCCGTTCTACGTTGAATGAACGTTATACCTATGTCAAAAATACGTTAACTGAATACCATCAAGCCATAGAAAATATGACGGCTGTACTTTTAGATGTTGAAGTGATCGAAGGTAAGAAAGTACGTGAGATCATAGAGAACTATGAAAAAGAGAACAATCTAGAGAGCCGTTTAGCACATCGTGACAAGATAGCAAAAGCAGAAGCTGCTGCTAAAGAGGAATCAGATACCGATGCCTAATCAACATGCCCATATGACCAGCCGTATGGGCAAAGCACAAAAGGTCTCCTTTTAATGAAAAACGCAAAGCTTATCTATATCCTGCCAAATCTGTTTACTGCAAGCAGCATTTTTGTAGGCGTGATAAGTATGGTAGAAGCGAGTCAAGGAAACGTTTTTCTTGCATCCTGGCTCATACTCTTGGCACTTGTCTTTGATGGTCTGGATGGGCGTATTGCGCGTATGACAAACACCACAAGCCAGTTTGGTGTAGAGTTTGACTCTTTGGCAGACATTATCTCTTTTGGTATCGCTCCAGCCATGTTGCTCTACTTTTTCATCGGTGATCAATTTGGACGTTTTGGCATCCTGGTCTCTGCGCTCTATGTGATCTTCGGGGCTATCCGTCTGGCACGATTTAACATCTCCACGGCCAAGACCGACCCTAACGTCTTTATAGGGCTACCCATCCCTACTGCAGCCATTTTTGTCTCCATGTGGATACTTCTTTTTCACAAATATACACTTGAAGATTACGGAATCATATTGCTTTTTTTGACGCTCGGGATCGCGGTGCTGATGGTCAGCAATTTTCGTTACCCTTCATTTAAAAAAGTAAGCCTGGATAGACCCATGGTCTTTAAAACCATGATCATACTGATGCTGACAGCTTCGTTGCTCTATCTTTTTTCGGCAGAGGGCTTTGCCATTATTATCTTGGGGTATACACTGTATGGTCCTCTTCGTGCACTGCGGACATTAAATGTACGAAATATCAAAATTAAAAGATAATTATTATCCCTTGTATTTTATTTTTAAATAGTGTATAATTTCCAAAATTTAAAGGAGAGATTATGAAAACTATCATAAACCAACATACTATTTTCACTCAAGATAGCTCTCTCCTGCTACTGCTTGCACTCTAATCGTCTAACGATCCACACCCCTTTTTACATAATAGATAAACAATTAGTTTCTAATAACTACAATTTAGGTAGAATTAGACAATCATTTACACCCGTACTTAAAAAAAGTATGCTATTGAACCCTCACAGCCAGGTGTAGCTTTAGTGAGAGGCATGATAATGGGCACTGCCGCATTATGAGGAGAAACAGAATGGAAACCATAAAAATATTTGATACCACATTAAGAGACGGTGAGCAGAGCCCCGGGGCTTCTATGAACACCGAAGAGAAGATCCAGATCGCTGCACAATTGGAACGTTTGGGTGTAGACATCATTGAAGCGGGATTTGCTGCTGCAAGTCCCGGAGATTTTGATGCGATTGACAAGATCTCACAAAGGGTCACAAACTCAACAGTCTGTTCTTTGGCCAGAGCCATAGATGCAGATGTGAAAGCTGCAGGGGAAGCCATCGCTAAAGCAAAGATGAAACGTATCCATACATTCATCGCTACTTCAAGCATCCATATGGAACACAAGCTTAAGATGAAACCTGACGAAGTGATCAAAAGAGCGGTCAGGGCCGTTGAGTATGCCCGTACATTCGTGGATGACGTAGAGTTCTCCTGTGAAGATGCAGGCCGTTCGGATATCGGTTTCATGAAAGAGATCTCCGATGCGGTCATAGAAGCAGGTGCAACTACCATTAACTTACCCGATACTGTGGGATTCAGACTTCCTTTTGAGATCGGTGCGATGGTCAAAGAGATGAGTGAATACACCAAAGGCAGAGCGATCATCTCTGTACATAACCACAATGACTTGGGCTTAGGTGTTGCAAACTCTTTAGAGGCGGTAATCAATGGGGCAAGACAGATAGAGTGTACCATCAACGGTTGGGGGGAAAGAGCGGGGAATGCCGCGCTTGAAGAGATCGTCATGGCATTAAGAACACGTTCGGATGTCTTTGCTGACTATCAGACAAATATCAACACCAAAGAGATCTACCCATCAAGCCGTTTGATCGCCAACATTACAGGGATAGAACCTCAACCGAACAAAGCGATCGTTGGTAAAAATGCATTTGCACATGAGAGCGGCATACACCAGGACGGTATGTTGAAAAATAAAGAGACCTATGAGATCATCCGTCCGGAAGATATCGGATTGGATATGGATGATACGTTGGTCTTAGGTAAACATTCAGGTCGTGCAGCGTTTAAAGACAAGTTGGCGAAATTAGGGTTTACTTTGGAGGAGGAGGCATTAAATGCTTCCTTTGAACGTTTTAAGATCATGGCTGACAAGAAGAAAGATATTTATGATGATGATCTAAGGGCTTTGGTCACCGATGAGATGACGACGGCACCGAAAGTATTTGAATTGGTCTCTTTACAGTTAATGGACTGTTCCAATGGTGTACCCTCTGCAGCTGTAAGCATTCGAAAAGGTGAGAATGAGATCATCGATGCTGGTATAGGTGAAGGGACGATCGATGCGGTCTTTAAGACCATAGATAGGATCTCGGGTTATGAGGGGCAACTCATGGACTACAAAGTAAAATCTGTCAGTGAAGGGAAAGATGCCTTGGCAAATGTTACCGTGAAAGTCTCATTTAACGGCGAACCTGCCATCATAGGACACGGGTTGCATATAGACACGATGTTGGCCTCTGCAAGGGCATACATCGGTGCATTGAACTCTTATTTGAGCATGGAAGGGAAATTAAAGTCTCGTTACACTGACAGCACAAAGACTGTCTAGTCTTATGCAAAGCAGTGATCTTGGGATACAGAAACCCTCACTGCTCCCAAGTCGCTTCTCTTTTCAAGGACTCAATACCTATACGCCCTTTGACTCAAGTATAAGTATGGCATATGTGATGTCACTGTGACCGAGATCCCTGTTATAGACTATAGATGCTGTTAACGAACAGTTAAATGCAAAGTTGTACTATAATCCTAACCCAATCTTCAAAGAAATGTAAAGCATGCAGAAAATAAAAAAGATACTGGAACCGTTAAATCTAATCTATTATGAATATGATGAAAAAATGAATCTGTTGATCTTGGATCAAAAGTGGTCGAGTGATCATACTTACCCTGAATTGATAAAAATCACGCATGCATTCAGTAAAAAGCATATCCCCTTTTTTATTGATGAAAATAAATCTATTGTTATCGCAGATTCAAATTCTTTATTGAAAAAAATAAAAAGATACTTCGGATCAATGATCGCAAACATAAAGAACAGCCGAATGCCTATCTATATTTTAAGCGATAAAAAAGTCAAATGGGCAAAGAACCTGCCGGTATTTGAAATCGAACCGATCAAACAGGATATTGATCTTTCCCATTATGATGCGTTGATTTTTACATCCAAAAATGCTATTTATTCCATAGATGCCATGGATAAAAGCTGGAAAAAGAAGCCAGCATATGTGATAGCCCCCGAAACAGCGAAAATCGTGAAACACTTGGGCGGGAATCTTAAGTTTGTCGGCAAAGAAAAACATGGGGACCAGTTTGCCTTGGAGATAGCAGAAAAATTGAAACATCAAAAAGTGCTTTATCTTAGAGCCTCTAAAGTTGTCTCGAATCTTGTGAACATTCTACATCGCAATGAGATCGTATGTGACGAATTGACTGTCTATCAAACGGTTTGTAAACCCTTTGATAAAAAAGTGACATTACCTAAAAATTCAACAATTATCTTCTCTTCACCCTCAACGATCGAATGTTTTTTAAAGAACATATCCTGGGATGAAAGTTTTAGAGCCATAGCCATAGGGAAGACAACCGCACACTATTTCCCGGAACACATTACGCCTGTCATTTCTGATACTACTTCACTGGAGTCTTGTGTGAAAAAAGCGATAGAATTGAACAGCTAAGGTTCACCCCCCTTATCACTTACCACCAGTAACGCGGATAGTGCCGCTTTGGATTGTTCGACATGTTATTGAGTGCAAGTGCAATGATCAATAAAATAAAAGCACCTGCTGCAATCGGTGTCATTACAAACATATAGCCTAACTCATGTATTTGAGAACTTCCTATAACTGCAATTAATGCCGTAGCACCTCCAGGAGGATGTAGCGTGCGTGTAAAGTGCATTGCTACAATAGATAAAGAGACAGCAAAGGCACTGAGAAGTGAAAT
>JBFEWI010000249.1:0-1993 GCA_041546475.1 Sulfurovum sp. | reverse complement strand
TATGTGAACCTCCTGATTTCTGATCGATCAGTAACCCTACATTACCCTTGGCCTTCAATCGTTTCATCATCGAAAGCATCGCTTTATCTTTACTTGCAGCACTGTTCCCGTATTTTTCACGAAACGGTGTTGTAATCTTCTCTTCTATCAGTCTATTGTTTCCCTTGCGGCCTATAACGATCATAGGGAGCCCGTTTTTTGCGATAAAATGTGCCATGAGTTCCCAGTTGGAGAAATGTGCCGTCATAAAGACGATGCCACGCGGGCTGTTTTGTGACAGTTCTTGTAGTTTCTCTCTAACCTCTTCTCTGTTTTTGATCGCACTGTCGATGTCGAACGTTCCTGTAAACATCAATAAAATTTCAGTGATCGTTTTTGAGAGTTCACTGTACACCTCTTTAGAGAGAACTACTATCTCTTGAGATGTTTTCTCGGGAAATGCCATGGTAAGATTTATGATGGTAAGACGGCGTCTTTTTTTATCTAAATGATAGACAAGAAGGGTAAGCGCTTTCATCATCGTGTAGATGAATGCTGTAGGTGCTATCTTTGCCAGCCACAAAAATAGTTTTACAAAAGCATACTCTGTTTTTTCTCTCATTCCTATCCTGTCTGCAATAATAATACGTAATTTTACCCAAATAGCCTAAAGGATAAAGACCCAAAACACCTGCTTTCAATTTAATTTGCTATAATCACAGTAATTTATAAGACTATCAAAGGAATACGATCGTGATAGGAATCGTCGATTACAAGATGGGGAACTTAGCCTCTGTCATCAATGCATTTGCAAAAGTTGGGGCAGATGCCACCCTGGAAAGTGACCCCTCCAAACTTGACCAATATGACAAACTCATCCTTCCTGGTGTAGGTGCATTTGGCGATGCCATGGAACACCTCCAAACAAACGGTATGGATAAGGCGGTCATCGATTTTGCTGCATCAGGGAAACCGCTTTTGGGTATCTGTCTGGGTATGCAGCTGCTCTTTGAAAGTTCTGAAGAGTTTGCAAAAGATGCGAACGGTACAAAAGGTTTGGGACTTATCCCGGGTAAAGTGGTCGCTTTTGATGAAAGCAAATTTGACCATCACCTCAAAGTACCGCATATGGGCTGGAATGAACTCTTTCAACATAAAGAATCGGATATCTTTGCTGGACTGAAAAGAGACTTCTATCTTTACTTCGTCCACTCCTTCCACGCCGTATGTGAGGAGCAGTATGTCATAGGGAAAACACACTACGGATACGAGTTTGTTTCGGCTGTGCAGAACGGGAATATTTACGGCATCCAGCCACACCCCGAAAAAAGCCATGAGAATGGTCTGAAGATCATAGAAAATTTTGCAAAACTATAGGAAAATAAATGACAATACTACCAGCAATAGACCTTAAGGACGGTAAAGCAGTAAGACTAAGCAAAGGACTCATGGAGTCTGCAAAAATTTACTCGGATGAACCTTGGCAAGTGGCTAAACGCTTTGAAGAACTTGGATCAGAGTGGGTACACCTTGTTGACCTGAACGGTGCTTTCGCAGGTAAGCCTGAGAACTTGGAGCAGATCAGACAAATTCGCGAACACTGCAACCTCAAACTTGAACTGGGTGGTGGTATCCGTGATGAAGAGACGATCAAGATGTATCTTGACTTGGGTGTTGACAGACTCATATTGGGTTCAGTGGCAGTAAAAAACCCTCAATTTGTTAAAGATATGGCTGCAAAATACCCTATCGTTGTCGGCATCGATGCTATAGATGGCATGGTCGCTGTGGAAGGTTGGGCAGAAGTGAGTGACATGAAAGCCACTGATCTCGCACGGGAATTTGCCAATGCAGGTGTACAGGCGATCATCTGTACCGATGTAGGACGTGACGGAATGATGACAGGGGTCAATGTAGATTTCACACTGGAAATTCAAAAGGCTTCAGGACTTGAAACGATCGCTTCTGGCGGATTAAAAGATATGACAGATATCAATGCGCTTATAGAGGCGGG
>JBFEWI010000010.1:0-18346 GCA_041546475.1 Sulfurovum sp. | reverse complement strand
CTTCTTGCCTATGAGAAGACAATGAGAGCCATGGGATTGGATTTTGATGGATCTATGTCAGTACACGATGCCGTATACTCGACACCTAAATTCATGAATACCTATAGAGAGATGTACAATGAAGCAGCACTTGAGGTGGCTGAACACTATGATCTTATCGATGAGACAGTCTTCCAGATAGATGAGCTTCTCAAAGAGATGACAAAAAGAAATCTAAAGAATGCTGTCTATCAGGATCTATTGAAGCACAGAGCAGAGCTCACAAAGAACCAAGATGCAAGAAAGAGGCTCAAAAAAGAGACACTTGCTCAACTGAAAGCTGATGGCATCTCTGTATTCGGTACACACAGCCAATCTATGCCTGAACCAGGTAAGACTCCTGATCCAAGACCAGAGAAGACTAAAAAAACTGCAGAGACGAAATCTGTAGAACCTGTAGCAGAAGTCAAAGCGGATCAACCCGCTTCTATTAAAAACAGTGAGCAAATAAAACTTGGATTCTCTGTTGGTGACAGGCTTGATATTATGTGGTCTAGTCTTGAAAGCTCTCCAATATCTGGAACAGAAGTTACAAGCGTTAAAAAAATAGATGATACACACTATGAAATAGAAGCAAGAAACACTGACCAAAAAAAGAAATCATATTCTGATGCAAAAGATGGACATACCACAAACAGCTCATTTGGAAATCTATACAAAATGAATCTATCAATAGACAAGAATGGGTTCTGGGAAATGACATCCATTAATGAAAGAATACTAACAGAACCAAACAGTGTATACAATAGTGGCCAAAACAAAATAAAAACAAAAAAAGTGAATATAAACCATCTTGTTAAGTCGTTACTTTCAGGAAAAAAGATATCTGCAGACTTATCATTGAAGATTCTAAATCAATTAAAAGATGAGATTTCCCCTGAAGGACAAAAACATATTGATTCAATCATTGGATTCATAGAAGGAAAAGGAAAGGTAGTCAAAGGTAAAAACTTTGAATACATCCCTGAAAAAGATACGATTGTTGTCCCGGATGGGACATACAATAATGTAAAAGATACAGAAGGGGTTATTAGATATATTGCACACGAAATAGAGCATAAAGCCACAGCACAGTACCTATTTAATGAATCGAAAAAAGATAAACCAAGCAAGGAATACAAATACATAAGAAGATTCCTAGATCGTCTCAAAAAAGCAGATCTCTCATCTATTATGTACGAAGAGAAGAACGCATTTGGACAGAATACCTATGACAGGGTTCAATATATTATCGATCCAGACAAGTCAGAATATGAGCAGATGGCAGAATTTGTAGCAATCTACAGAACCAATGAAGCATTCAGAGATGTCATTAAAAATAATCTTTCAACATCAACAGGTGCTGTCAATGTATTACTGAAAAGCATTAGATCACTTGTAAATGCTGGAATGAAAGCATTGACAAAGTTCAAAGCAAAAGACTTCTCAATGGAGACACTCAATAATGTAATGAACAACATTGTGATCCTTGGCGAAGATGCAAGAATGAATCAAGAAGGAAAAGATGCCACACCGCTTGGAGCAATGACTATCAAAAGTGAAATAGATCAGGCACTCAACTATAAGCCATATAAAGGTCAAACACCACTTTATTTTATGCCTTTCGAGTCAAAGATCGTTGGGTTCAATGCCTGGGCACACGAAGGAATGAAACGTGGAATCAATGCTGCGATATTGACCATCTCAGAAAACGAGATGATACAAAAATGGCACAAAAAGCAAATGTCAATAGAGGAAGGATTCTACTATAAAACAGCAAGTTTTATCAAAAGAAGATTTGAGCCTGGAGCTTTCCTAGCAAGACTTGCCACCTACATGGAACTCAATGAAGAGTTTGACTATAAAGACATTAGACAGTGGCATACTGCTATGAACAAGGCTAAACAAGCAAGAAACCATGTAGATACAGACCTTCTTATTCGTGCAAAAAGAGAATTTGACAGAACCACAAAGGAATACTCAGCTGAAGAGAAAAGAATGATAGAATCCATCTTTAACTCATCATTGGTTCACGAGTTGAGAAACACAAATGGATCAAACAGCATCATAGACCAGATCCTTGAGTCAGAGAACCCTGTCTCTACAATTGATCAATTCATAGAGGAGATCACAAAGCAGCTAACCAGTGGAGATCTAGCTATAAAAGATCAGAGTATAGTAGATTACACACCTGGAAAACTTGCAGAAGACATAGCAAATTATTACAGAACAGGAAAACTAGGAGATCTGGTTCGTGGAACCAATGAGATGAATGATGCAAAAGTAATGTCAAGACTTGGAGGACAGAAACTTTCTGCATTCAAAACATTGATTGCTTTAAATCAACTCAAAATGGGCGGAAATGAAGAAATTTCCGTACTCAAGAAGTTTAAAAACGACTCATCAAAAAGTGAATCCGGGAATTCATATAACGAATTCATGATGGTGTCTGCATCAAATCACTACCTGTCATATATGGCAGACAAGGATGCTGAAGGTCATAATCAGAATAAGTTTGACAACGTGACTGGTGCACACATCATGTTCGATGAAAGCTATGAGTTCCTTGCTGTAGACAGTGAGCAGTTCAAGAATCTAGAGCAAGAGGAAGACAACGAGTGGATCGTACTTCAGCAGCCAGATAAGCAGCTCAAAAAAATTGGTGTGGTTGCAAGAGTAAGAACAGACTTTGGAAAACAGCCAGGAGTGGTTGCAGGAACCAATCTTAACAGTGATGGTGTTTCAATACTCTCTAAAGATGCGGAAAGAATGGATGCAAGCGAAAGCAATATTATGAGAGTGGGTTCTAGAGGAAACTATCAGTATAAAGTCATACTGACAAATGAAATGATCAGTAAACTAAAAGTAACAGAGAACCCTGCATCCGTAATGTATAGAAGTTACGGCCACAATACGGAGATCTCTGAGGGGAAATCCACACTGAATCACATATTGAAAAATGAAGTAAGAGAGGTAAAGACAAAAGAGGATGCAGACTCGTTAGAGGCTGCACTGAAGAAGGGTGGAAGAGTAGGACATATGTTCTTGAACCTTGATCTTGAATCCATAGACATGCGTGATTATCCTATGATCAGAAAAACATATTCTCAGAGAAAAGATACGACAAATGTACTTGGATTCAACAACAGAGTAAATATGGTGCACAAGAACATGGAAGATACCATGGTAGGATATACAAGAGATGCTGTAACGAACAGAAAGAATCCTAAGCTTAGAAAAGCAGAATCAATACTCAGAAATGCAGTTACTATGTTTGCCGGACATGTTGTTATGGCAAACCCGGCAAAAATAACCTTCGATGCACTCTCTAACTTGAGTATCCTTATGGCAAACAACGTACCTTTCCTCTCTATGAGAAAATATGGTTCCGAAGCAATGAAATACGGGGTAGAGATCACCGAGCTTAGAAACAAATACATAGAAGAGCAGATGTTCCTTTTCAGTATGACTCCTGGTTCAGAAGAGTATAAAGACCAGAAGAAGATTGTTGATAATGCATATGATCAGGTTCAGAACCACCCTTTTTCTGCAGCACTTAACAATGGAATGATCCAGTCACTTTCTACATCTATGATGATGAAAGATAAGGAATCAATGAGTGATCTACAAAAGAGAGCGAACTACATCTTTGAAATGATCGGAGATATTCCTGGTGCAAGAAAAGCAATATTTGGATTTGCCAAGTTTGGTTCAAAGTATGGATTGGGGATCGAAGATGTACTTTCCTATGCTGCAAAAAGATCAAAAGATGGAAGTACGCTGGAAAAAGAGCTTAAATACATGGCTCAAAAGTTCGATAGAATCAAAAAAGAAGAAGATATCGCTGCATACCTCAGTGAAATAGTAGCTACACCTGGTCAATCAGAGATCATTCGTGTTGGCGGTGTGGCTGTACTTGGTGTTGACCTGGCATCTAAGTGGATATTGTATAAACATACCGTTGATACATTTAAAGAAGATCCACGTTTTAAAAATATGACAGAACAACAAAGACAAGAGCTTGCTATACAAACCGCAGTAAATTCATTCATTAACTATATGGACAATCTTCCTAAAGAGATTGATATGATGAAAGAATTGGGTATCTGGATGTTCCCTCACTTCCTACTCAGGGTTCAGAAGGTTATATGGGGACTATTCTATAATAGATTGTTTGGTTCTGGACTTGCAACTGCAACAGCAGCGATCAGTGGAACTTTCGGTCCTGCAATTTATGGAAGTGCTGTACCGGCAAAAATGCCTTCACACTATGATCCATTAAACCCGGATACTTTTTTCCCTACACAGATAGTCAACATACCATTTGTGTAGAAGGGGTTCACTCTTTCGAGTTCCCCTTCATTATGACATATATCAATGTAGCCACAAGTGTTACTATCATTACAGGCACAAGCATGTATGACAGCATCATTATTGCAATAGCCGAAGCAATCACGATAGGCACAAGCAATATAGCCAGTATAATTTTTGAGAATTCCATACTATTCTCCTGTCGAACCAAATCCACCTTCTCTTTCCGCATCGGGTTCTCCGAGCATCAGACAAGTATTTAATACCAATTGGGCAACTCTGTCATGTTTACTTATTTTAATAGGAACCAGTCCTGTATTTTCAATCATGACTCCTATCTCTTTTTCATAATCCATATCTATCACACCTACACCATTCATAAGCCTTAAGCCTTTGTTTGCCATAGATGATCTAATATGTAGACCGAAATAGTGCCCTTTTCTTATGTCGAACCATCCATCTTTTGGTATATCTAAAAATACACCTGTTTTTACGATCACAGATTGCTTTGAATATAATATGTGCTCTTCTTTTGACCTAAGATCATATCCAGCACTATATTTTGTTGCTCTCTTTGGCTCTAATTCTGGTTCTTCAAACCTAAATAGATTCATTAAACTACTCCGAAACTTGTTGCTGATTTAGCCTTTAGGCTATCCAGCTTATCTGATAAGTCTTTTCTGTTCTTTACAAGCTCCCTAGCTTCAAGCCATTCTTCTAAAGAAAAGAATTGTGATTTATGATAAGTAGAGGTTGCTATATAAAGAATTCGAGACGCATTGCTTGTGAACATGGTTCTCCTTGATTTTTGGTGCCACAGGTGGGGATTAAACCCACACATCGTCAGCAGACGGTCTTCTTACTTGGTATAAATACCTTTCTTAGCACTAGCCTCTGTACTTGTCCCTCAAATTTCTGTGGCATAAATGGCAGACGAAGAGGGATTCGAACCCCCGACCTACCGAGTCAAAGTCGGTTGCTCTTCCGCTGAGCTATTCGTCAATATAAAAGGATGGCATGATCGGAGTCGAACCGCTCTACCTTAAAGGTGTGCACCGCTACACTATCTGCCAGTATAAAAATATAATCCCATTTGAAGCGTAAGGGAGAGAGACACTTCAAATGGGGTTAGGAAAAATTAACGAGAGTAATAATAAGTATGGACTTATGTTTATCTGGGAGAATGATAAACCGCCATAATTATTCTACCACAAGATCGTAAAAAACAACCTTCATGTTAATAACCGTTTCGCTCATATCTTTTTGACCAAGTTTGGTTGGTTCCAAGATTATGCGAATTTTATCATCGTCCCTTAGATACCCCTGTTCAACAAGTGCATCTATAGCCCATTTGTACGCCGAGATACCAAAAGCATCAGGGTCCATTTTCTTATTATTATTTCTCAGTATAGTAAAGGTAACTTCAGCTCTCTCATGCATCTGTTCTGCCTTCGGCAGATACCATTCACTAAGCATAGTCTTGAACTCGTCTTTGATCTTCTTTTTATAGTATCTATACCAAGAAGGAACATTGTTATTCGTTGCAAGACTATTCTTTAACCTTCCTCCTCCGATCTTCGGACCAATAAAGGTTATGTCTATACTGCTCATCTGCAGATTGGGAGCTTAGTTGCTCCCCCATCCTGAACTTGCCATCGCAGCAGTATCCGCTGGAGATGCAGCCGGTGCAGCATTTCTAGGCTTTTCAACTTTACGAGGTTTCTCGTCAATTTTAGTAGCCAGGTCATCCGCAAGATATTCACCCTTACTGTTTTTTCCCTCAGAGTCAAGGAATGCCTTGATGTCATTTTTAACTGTACCGCCATTATAGTCAGTCTCAAGTTCAATAACACCAACTTTGAGCTTTTTACCCTGAACTTTAAAATTCAGTGCATTGATATCTGCATCTTTGTGTTTTACCGGACCCTCTACTACATCTGGATCTTCATCGTGGATTGCCTGTAAAAAGTGCTTAAGGTTATGGATACCAAAAGTCTCTTTGTTTCCTTTTGCATCACCTGAATGTGTACACGTACTGTAGTACAGTTTATTGCCATCAGCATCAACAAATTGAAGTTCAAGCATTTTTGCACCTGAATCTGTTTTTCTGAGATAAGCTGCCTCTACCGCAACATCATAGACACCTGGTGTCCATAGACCACCACCTAAACCTTGTTCTGGAACCTCATTGTATGTTTCTTGGTTTACTACACCAACTTCTGAAAATTTAGCCATTACGACTCCTTGTTAATTTTTTTTTCTGGTCTTACATCTCGCAGTGGTTTACCTAAGTAAATGCGGAATGCCAGTAAGAATATTACAGAATCAGCCAAGGGGGAACAAGGCCGACTCAATAATAGTCTTTCCTATAAGTCAAATCAAAATCCATCGAAATCAATCAGCTCATGCCTTAAAATTCGATGACAAAGCAACTGCTGTCTTTCCAGCATGTCAAATTTTTTACACTATAAATATTTTATATAGTTTGTCCCGTACTTATACCCCCGTTGTTGGGATGGGACACGTTACTGCCAGAACTCAATCTGCTTTCCTGATAACGGGTGGAAACCACCTCAGAGTCTTGTGTCAAAGGCTACTAATTGCAAGACTCCGAGCTAGTTTCCTAGCCCAAATAATAGATGAAAAATTAATATTTTTCTGTTTTAAGCCGTGGGCTGAATTCAATCAGCTACCCTACGGCTTTTGTGACAGTTTGTACAATTTCCTTCAATCTAGGACCATGATCTTTACTGTCACAATATTTTTCCGGATGTTTTACTCTCTCGAAACCGGACTACTCTTCAGGGTCAAGCATTGTGATCTTCGGACGAGTTGCCTCGTCGTTGTACTCATCAATGTACTTGAATACCCTTAGAATGTTGTTTGATTTCAGGTATGGACCAGGAAACATTCCCATAGGACTTCTTACGGAGAACCCTATTGTGTCTTTGGTCTTTCTAACCTGGAATCCATACCCTAGTGGGTTCTCTTCGTTGTTTGTCTCATAGACATGCGTATAGATTACAACATCGAAGAAGGATTCTATACCACGTTTTCCAAGAGCTCCCTTAATGGTCGCCTTTGTATGTTTAACGAAGTTAATTGCTTCTTCATCTGTTGCAGTATGAGTCAAAAACACCCAATGTTTTTTAGAAACATTGTTTGCGAAGTGAAGTAAAGACTTTACTTCTTGTTGGTAGATCTTGCCCCAATTTCCTCTGCTGTCATCAGAGAAGATCACATGTTGAGATTCAAGCTGATCGAACCAGAACGACAATGTATCGATAACGATCCATTCAACATCATCCATTTGCTCAAGAGCTCTCACACCTGGGTTCACTTCAAGTGAATCCGTAGGCGTGATGAATTTGTTGATCTTGTTCTTATCAAACGGCAACCCTGCTGTTTTACCATCAAGGTTAATATATGCCATTTTATCGCCATGTTTCTCAACCAGATCCCACAATGATGCACTTTTTCCTGTTGCCGGCGGACCACCGACAAGCACTACTTTACGGTTTCTGTATTCACTATCCATTAAAGCACCTTTGCTACGGAGCCAAATACGGACCAGGCTTCATTAGAAGCATTTCTGTATGCGATCTGTTGTCCGATCTCTTCAATATCGTTCTTTGAATCAAGAACCTGAGAATATCCGACAACCTCATGACCTGTTCTAAATCTGATCACGCATACCCTTGTATGCTCTGTCATTCTATGATGGAATACTTCAGCCTTTTCAAGCTCATTTGTAATGAATTTTGGATCAATCTTTCCATCATTCTCAATCAGCGTAGCTCTTAATGCCTGAAGGCATTCATGCATAGCAGATGGTTTTGCATCTTTGACCATAATCGCTCCTACTTAGTTATTATTATCGTTTTTGAACCACTGTCGTCTGTGCAGATGATAGCACCGTCAGGTGCAGTGGAACACACCGTATCAGCGGTCAAAAGAGATATAGTAAAAATTACAATTAGTATCTTCTTCATTTTCTACCATCCATCCATATTTTCTTGTAATGGAGCAAGTATCTTTCCAACCTGCTCACCTGTAAGACCTAAAGCCATCAGATTTTGAACCACCATCTGTATGGATGTTGCAACTTGTGAGTTTGCACACAGAACAACATCTGCAGTCCAATTGAAGTCACCTGTTTCCTCATCGGGTTCAAGGTCTATAAATGAAAAATCATCAAGCTTCTTGTCTATACTTTCAACGAAAGATTTATTTATTTCTGTCCTGAGAAGTGCTTCAACTTCACCGGGTTCTTTTGAGGAGAGAGCCTCTTGGGTTATCTTTCCTCTTACTTCAATTTTATACATTGTTTCTCCTAAAATGGACTGTTTTCATCATCTTCGTCTCCGCTATCAAGAGGAACCATAAATTCCTGTGTAAACGGTGAGGTAGGAGGCGGAACAGCTATGTTTCTTGTCATTGCCTCAATATCCTCTGGAGTTATTGTTCCCGGAGTACTTATTGCTTGACTTATCTGATTCGCTAATCTCATTCTTTCAGAAACTGCTCTCATTCTGTCATGATCTGTAGAATATGGATTCTGTGCAATCCCATCCATTGTTCTGGCTGCTTCCCTCATTCTTTCAAGGGATATTGCATCTGAAGGAAAGAAAGTACGATTAGGATAAGGATTATGGGTACTTCTCATCATTTCCCTCATCATCTCTTCCCTTCTTGCTCTCATATCTTCCGCAGCATTATTTCCTGCTTCAACCCATGCACCAGTAATCTGATCTCTTCTGCACGGACTTATCTCTAGTTCTACATGAAATCTTGTTGACTGACCAAGTGGATCATCAAAGGTTGGACCATTAGTGATCCTTTCAGTTTCCTTGTGCACAAGACGTACTATCTGTTGAGCCAAATGCTGTGCAAGCTCATCCATAATTCGTCTTTCAATTTCATGTTTGTCGTTTCCTATTATATCACGATCTGTCACAATACAAGATGAATGTATACGCATTTTGAGCTCCTTATAGGTTTGATATTATTGTTCTGACCTCACCCTCTGGAAGGGGGTCAGAAATAGACTGATTCACATAGTGTATCTTCTCTTCAGCTTCACTTTTTGACATATTAAGGTCAAGCATGAATTTTCCGAACTTATAGATATTGACATTCCTGTTTCCGTCACTCGTGTTTGCAATGAACCACTTCATCATTCCGGCAACCCTTTTGTCCTGTTCGTCTACTTCTATCTCTTCTATCTTTGGAAGCATACGTTCAGAAGTCTCAGTATCACCGATACAACATCTTACATCAAGTGGTTCTGCTACATTCACAATGACTTCGGCATCCGGGTTCGAATACCACAGTCTACTGACATTTCTGGTTGAAACATCATAGGTTGGCAGATCCACGACCTTACTGAGGTTCTCATACATGGTCTTATGTTGCTCCGGATTAACATAGAATGTTGTTTTTGTCGGCATAACAACCCTGAACCTGTCTTTTGGTTCTCCACCATTCTTTGGTTTCTGGTGGTTTCTGGTAGTGTATATGATGTATGAATAGTTCTGAAGCCTATCTATTGCTTCATGCATAGTTAGACCGTCATCGATGTCCCATGCAACCATATTCTGCCCCTGGATATGATTATCTTTTTTCCTGTGTCCGGAAGGGGCTGAGTTACTTGGTTCAAAATGAGACAAGCAGAAGCTTTGTACTTCTTTTGATGTGACAAGTGATTGTATTGTCATTCCTTCTCCAAAAAATGCGACCTCATGTGGAGCAAAATCTGTTGCTCTCTCAGGATTGGTCATCTCTTTTGTTGAAACAGAAACGATCATCTTATCAAGTTTTGTTACTTCATAGTCTTCGATTCTATATCGAAGAAGTTTAGATCCCATAGTTTTTAACTTTTTGTTGTATCTGTGTGCAAGCTCATCTACAAGATCTATGTTTTCTTGGAATTCCTTTACGGTGATCCCAAGGGACTTGATAAGATCAGATTTCATCATTGGTTCTTGTGCCATTGATAATCTTAGATAGATCAGCTCAAATACAGGAGTCTGTTCAAATAGACTATGAACCGACTTTCTTGTTCTTTTGAATAGGTCTATGGCATAGGCAACATGATCACCGGTTATATCCTCACTGAGGTCAAGAATGGATACTATTGCTGCGGTCTTCTCTACGGTTTTGTAGGCAGTTTCATCCAATGGTATCAACTCGTCATAGAGGTTATTGTTTGCATTCTCAAGAAGTTCATCTTCAAATATATCAAGAAGCTCCTGCCCCTCTGAGGATAGCTGGAGGATATTGTCTCCCCTTACTCTCTGTCCCTTGTCAAGGATTTTTATTCCTTTTGACAGAACCAGATTTGCATAAGCATCTTCTATGTCAGATATATCAAATATCTCCATGTCTTTTTTTATGCCAGGCATAGGTTCTTCATAGTAGATATAAGACCTACGATAAAGACCGGACTGAGTAATGGATTTAAATGAATCTAATTTCTTTTTGTCACGCTTAATCCCAACAGGGGTTCCATATGCCAAAAAGTTTGTAGGCATTTTATAGATATTCTGTCTTACATCATCATCTTTTTCACCCTGGATCATCTTTGCCATAACAGTACCATCATACATCTCTTTAAGAAGGTTGATATTCTGCGTATTGTTTACATGATCACCGAACTCATTGATTGTTATATTCAGGGAACCAATTCCGGCATTGCTTACGAATAGACTAGATATATATATCCCAATATCACTAGAGCCAATACTGATCTCATAATCTTTAGGAGCTTTATTGGCGTATTGTTTGGGGATAAGTACATTGTTTTCTTCTCCTGATGTACTTGTTGTTGCAAGGTATTCAATGGTACCAGGCATATTTTTCATTATTCTCTGGAATGGTGCTTCGATAGTGTTTTTTGCATAATCCTTACCACCACCGGATTTGATAAAAAGCATTCCGTAAAAATTGATATTGCTTATGCTGTCAGTATCTTTATCATATATTTTGTAGTTACATGCATTTGCAAGTATTCCGCCATAATATAAAGCAACAAGCTCAAGTCTCTCACGCTTAATCTCACGATTATGCCTTCCCTCGGCATATTCTATTAGCCTGTTAAAAGTTTCCATCTGTTCTTCTCTCTTATTTTTCCTCTTCTACTATCGCTATAAACAATATAAAGGCACCGATCCACATTAATATGTTGATAATGATGATATTGATTGTTAGCGACAAATCCTCAAAGCCAAGAAATATCTCAAGCTCTGAGATGTTCCATACCGACAGTAGTATCAATATAAAAGATACTATTTTTGGTAAATAGCTGATCATGTTACTCCCTGTGTTTTTTTGTGTAGTCTTCTCTGATTGCTTCTTTTTGCTCAGAAGAAAGAACCCCCTCCATGTGAAGTGTTTCAATGATTGTGGCTCCCTGCCACATCAAAACCATGGTTTTGTCGTTTATTTTGTCATGGACAAATTCGAACCTAAAGACCTTTTGCTTCTTCTTTGCCATTAGTTGCCTTTTTTTCTTATAATGACTACTTTTGTATCATTATCTAAAAATGGAGAACCTATCTCTACGACCTCTCCATCAATTTTAACTATATTGATACCATCATTGATTGCCTCTTCTATGGCCTTTATGATCCTATTTTCGGCAACAAAAGTACCATGCTCTGTTTTAATTGTGAGTTTCATAATGTATTCCTTGTCTTTGTGTAGATTACATTGTATCTATTTTTCCTTTTTATATGGAAATATATCACTGACATCGATAGCATTTACTGCACCGTATTCCCTATGGTTGATATCCGCAGTCGCTTCATCTTCGATACCTTCTTCTTCAAGTATTTTTTCTACTTTTTTTCTTGCGTCCTCTTCGTTTTTTGCACGAACCGTCATGGTTCCATTAAGATCATAATAGAACCCTACTCTAAAAGTTTTCATCATTTTTCCTTTAACTGTTTTAGTGCCCATTCACAGGCATCAGTGATTCGTTGCGTCTCATCGCCTTCTTTGAACTCTTTCTCAAAATAGAGTCCGCCTTCTGCCCACATATCCGTAGTAACGAACACTACTTCGAACCCTACGATAATATAGTAGATGGTTTTTGTCTCTATATATCTTTTACATTTAAGTGCAAGTTCACATGTACCTATTCCAAGCTCACTATTATCATGAGACATCTCAGGTACATACATGAGCCATGTGTCAGATACTCTTGCTTTCTTGTATCCAAAGCCCATAACTTTAGTAAAAAGATCATTGCTTATCATCATCTATCCTTTTTTGCTCTAGTATCCACTCGCACGCTTTAAATATCGCTTCTGGAACAGAATCTGCGTCAAACCAATCTGATTCAGCTGTTCGTCCGATTTTATACCCGAATACATCGCAAATATCAAATTCTTGATACTGTTTAAGCTTAGCTCTACCTTTTTCTAATCCATATGAAAATTCATCATCAACTTTAAAGTTTTGTTTTAATGCCCACTCTTTACACTTGTGTGCTAGTTCGTATCTGTTTAATGGATATGATGTGTAGGTAATACCATCCAACATAAAATCATGGTGTACCAAATCATATGACAACACTTTATATCCTAGTGCTTCACTAAATAATTCCAACATTATATGCCACCAGAGTCTAGTAGTTTGTTTAAATTTTTAATGCTTATATAGTAAGCACTTCCAAAGCTCTCAACATACCAGATTGATTTTCTGCCCTTGTTGTATCCCCAAGAGTCCACTACAATACCCAATACTTCACTCAATAATTCTTTACTTATCATGCTGTTACTATTCATTCTGTATCCTTTTTTATACTGTGCGAATTCAGAAGCGGTTCTAACGCCTTCTGACATAGCACGATATATTAAATCTGTATTTTTACCCATTTATCTCTCCTAAAATGGAATTTCATCCTCATTAATATCTATGCTATAGTCATAGTATTCAGATTTTTCATTTTGTAAATCTTCCATCTCTTTTGAATAAATATATGGAGTTTGATCAAGCAACCACTCTACGGAGAACTTGATGCCTGCAGGCTTTGCACCTTTGGCTATCTTATTCTTCATCATGGTTCTAAGAGAATTGATCAGCCTGTTCTCATACTGAGGAAACTGATTAATTGCTTCTATCCATGGTTCTGTGCACCAATCCAGGGTTCCATTGTTGTATCCTTGGCCTGTCTTGCGACGGTTTATTTCGAACCCTATCTCGATGATCTTTCTTGGGTTCCGTGTTGTTTCATAGATAGCCTGGATATCAAGGAATGGAAGTTCTGGGATCTGCTTCTCTTTTCTTTTTAGCTCATTCATCTTTTCAACCACGATCTCTCTTGTGATAAGCGTTGGTTCATCTGTGACAATTGCATTAAGAGCGGTAGCGGAAGCTTTTTCCTTCACTCTTTTGAGTGAAGTCTTGTCTCCCTTTTTTGGAGGATCATATGGTTCATCATGGAACCCATGCATTGCAACAACTCCGGATAGATCAAGGATCTCTCCGTGTGTTTTATCTTTGAATGCTCTAATGATACGACCACACATCTGCCTATAAAGCCCCATGACCTTAGTTGGTCTACACATGATTCCTATATCTATGTCTGATACGGAGAACCCTATAGAGATCTTGCTCACGGCAACGATACACTTGATAGCAGGTCTTTGCTCTGAATCCATAAGACTGGTTCCAGCTCTTAGTGTATTATTTCTAAAGCTGTCCAGTGCCTCTTCACTCTCAAGAGATTCATTCTTTGAATGATATGAAAAGGTATGGTATCCATCTGCAGCCAATGCTGCATTGATGGTATCTGCATGCTCGATACTGTTTGCAAAGACAAGACACTTTTTGTTCTTGCAGTCCATTTTGTTCATGGACTCAACTACCATTTTTGCATATTCATCAGTATTGATGATCTCATCGATCGCTGCACCGGAATAGTCCGCTCCGGAACTTCTGGCATCTTCATAGTTGATAAGCTGTGACCATTTAGGTACATAATACTTCAATGGAGCCACATATCCCTCTTTTTCAAGCTCAGGTATGGGTTTACTGTCTACGATGGCAGAAACGCCTTCCAGGGCGTATCCTGATTCATCATACGGGGTTCCTGTAACACCTATTCTTGACAAAGGTTTTAGTTTGTTTAAAACCTTCAGGGTTCTGGATGTTTTCCACTCTCTGTGTGCCTCATCCTGAAGAACATATCCAACTTCTCCAAAATCAATAGTATCCGCTCTTGCGAAGAATGTTTGACTCATGACAAGTTGTATTTTTTTACTAGGATCAAATCCGTCGTATCCTGACTTTAATACAGAATAATCAGAACCCGTTTCGGTAAGATGCTCTGCAATCTGATCGATAAGGGCAGTGATATTCACGAGGATGATCACTTTGCCTTCAAGTCTTTTTGCAAGCTCTGCAAGTACGATAGACTTACCAAAAGATGTAGCTGCAGAAAGAACTACATCTTTGTGATTTTCCTGTTCAACTAAAAATTGTATCTCCGATACTGCTGCTTCCTGGTAGTCCCGTAATTGCATAGTGTTCCTTTTAAATTGTTGTTAATGCGTAAATGATGAGTATCCCTACAATATGGTGTACCATTTGATCGATACCCAATGATTGCCAGAACCATGCTTGTGATGGATCTGTTTTTCTTGTTGCTTTCCATCTGTCTGTAACAAAATGTGTAATAAGGTCAAAGAGAACAAATAATATTGTAAAAACAATAGCCATATTTGCTCCAATTTTGCCAGGTATTCCATAAGTCAATATGTATCCTGTAACTATAATAAATGTTCCGACAGCATGAATAAATGCATGATCAAATAGTGGGCTAAACCACCCCTTATTTTTGCCTTTATTTTCATACATGTATGGAAATTGCAGATAGTAATCGGCAATCAAGTGTTTTAATTGAAATATCAATAATAATACAAGTGTTTCTATTGTCATCTATTTTTCCTTTTCCCATTTTTTAAGTTCTTCTGTAAGAATCTCTATAGATTTGGCTTTTGCCACCTCTTTTATTGTTTCTCTTCCATCATACCCGGTATAGATAATCTTATCCAAGAAAGAACCCTGAGTGTCAAGGCTTATCTCTTTGATCCTACTATAATCTACCAATTGGATACCCTGGCAACGGTCTGCCGTGTATTTGGATTGAAGTATGGACATTTTCCGGATTTTCCATGAGAACAGTAATAGGTGCACTTCGTATTGATCGTGGTTCCATTCCTCATGCGTCTTGGCCACAGGTCTTCACAAGCTGGAGGAATTTCTCCACTTTCAATATACTGCTGAAGTTCATCCGTTTTTCTTAATAGTTCTTGCTTAAGCTGACCAAGTTCTATTACTGGAGCAGAAATAGCATGATGAACCTCTTCATTCTGTATCGCTTTGGCATCTTTGGCAAAAGCATCTATCACAAGTTCATATTTTGGATTATAGTTTGGATCACCGTGTTCCTGTTTCCAGTCAAGATACATAAGTATCTGAAGCTGTTTGGTGTAGTTGTGGTTCATGAGATCTTCACGTATCTTTCCGATAGCATACATCTTTGTAAGCTTAAAATCATGGATCTCCATGATTTGTTCATTTGTATCATAGATTTTAAGATCTGCAGTACCAGAGAGTGTCCATCCGTTAGGAAGCGTATATTGAAGATTCTGCTCAGGACTTACATGGAGTCCTTCTCTTCCATGATCAGCAATAGTTTCTCTAATGATCTCTTCCATACCACGGTGAAATATTCCACCAATGGTGGTATCATCTATCTTCTGGGTTGGAAAGGTTCCATTGACTACAGTAAGATAATTCTGAAGAACCTCATTTCCATACATACTTGCTGTGAATGTATAGGGATTATCAGATCTGTTTGAATACTCTGTTGCCTTTAGCATCAGATTTGGTAGAAAATCGCTTAACTGTGCCATTTTAAATCCTTTTTATTAATGTGTTGCAGTAATTACTGCACCTTCTTCTTCTTCGTCGTATCCTAGAGTATCAAGAATAAAATCGATTTCAGAATCTTTGAGCTTAAGAATCTCTTCTTCTGTAAACTCATTTTCGATCAAGAAGTTGTATTGAAGAAGAAGTTTCATCTCAGATTCATCATACTCTTCAACTTTTCTTCCATCCATTTTAAGAAGACCCTCAACAAAATCCTTTGTATCGTGACCCTCTTCTGATTTTAAATTGAAAGACATTTCAGCAATAGGAACAGGAATATCCTTGAATTCTTTATCCGTCAGGTCTTCCACCTCATGAACATACCAGTTGAGTGCTTCCTGGTCAAGCATTGAGTTGACTTGAATAACACTCCATCCTGCATATTCAAGCAGATATGCTCTAATCTCTTCTATTTCTTTACTTGTGTAATCAATGACGTTTTGCTCTGGAATTTTTTGTCTGGGTTCTTCGTCTTGTGTTCCTGGAGTAAAAAGATTTTTTTGATTCTTTTTTCCTCCTCCGTTTTTTACTACGGTCTTTCCCCCGCCATACCAAGAACCTCCTGTATGTCCATAGCCTTTTGTCACATTATCTTCTATGATGAAATCAGTGTTTGGTTCGAATTCAGATTCATCAAACACCTCTCTGATCATACCAAGAAGATCATCTCCGTCAGTTCCAGAGAACCCGTCTTTGAAGATATAGCTCTTTCTTTCTGTCGTTGCCCCTATGAACATACTTTCAATAGGACCATTTTCCACAGGATCTCTCCCTTTAATATAAGAGATACATTTTCCTTGACGATAGTTCTTATCACCATCTTCTGTACCAAAGAAAAGTCTATATTCTGTTCTTACAAGTTTTGCTTTTGAACCAGAGTGTACCATAATGGAACTGAACGAAGGAAGTTTATCTCCTACACTTAACGGATAAACAATACCTGGATCTGTAATCGTTTTACAGTAATCTGTACCGGAAAAAGAAGACAGGCTTCCAGGATGCACATGGAGTGTCATTGAATCTTGAGGGAACCACTTGAGGTGCCCACCAAACTTTTCAGTAAGTTCATTTCCGCATTTTTCCATAAATTCTTTGAACTTTGCTGCAGCAACTTCTACCAGTTTTGCACTTGTGTCCTGTACATCCGCAAGGTTAAAACTGACAGAACCAGATGTGGTTCTCTGAGGATAATTGAATAATACAATTGGAACACAGATGTCGAGCAGTTGTTCACCAAGTTGCATTCTTCCAACTGCAGACCAGTAGTGATGCTGATATTCTGTCGTATATGTGCCCTTCATCCCGGACTTTTCTTGAAAATCATCAAGTGATTTCTGAGTAGTGAGGTGAACCCCAAATACATTATTGTCTTTAACGTCTGTAATTTTTGGATCTTTGTTGTTTATGATGATCGTTTTTCCCATTTTTTTTCCTTATTCCCAATTTGGTAATTCTGATATGTTTAATTCCCTGATATATGAAATATATTCAGAAATCGGTGCTTCCGGGTGTTCTTCTCTATACTGAGCAAGAGACATTCTTTCTGGCTTCTTTTCCTCAGCAAGTTCATTGATATTCTCATCCAGCAAGTATGCAAGACAGATGTCTATACATTTGCTGGCATAAGTGTATGCCCCTGGTTTTATATTTTGTGAGGTAAGTGGACTTCCGCTGTTTGAGTGGTTCAGTGTCTTTTTCCCTGAATCTGTAGAAGAATTAAGACTTCCTGCACAGATATTTGACCACTCTCCACCAGAGGTGTTGCCAACATTTGCACTTAAGAATGGAGACATGTTCTTTCCGTTTCTTCTATTTAGGAGAACTGCACCGTAATACGGATACATCATTCCTGAGTTGTTAGAGATCTGAACCGGTACAATAGAGTATTCTGGCTGCTCTGAGCCATCTAATACTCTTCCTCTTTCATCTTTCATAATTTCATCGTAGGCAAGTTGTTTTCTTGTTCTTCTTCTTATGTTTTCACGAACTACTGTAATTTTCGGAGAAAGATGTGAAGCAACAATAAGGTCCTTGATGTCCTCTGCCTCATTACCCATTCCTTCGCTTGACATAAAAT